>JBGSYU010000272.1:0-5379 GCA_041750715.1 Lacipirellula sp. | reverse complement strand
CGCCTATCGCGGCAGCCGCCGCGGCATGAGCGGCGGCACGATCCTCATCGACGGCGACGCGGGCAGCGAGCTTGGCCTGAGGATGCGTCGCGGGCTGATTGCCGTCGCCGGGTCGGTCGGCCCCTACGTTGGGATGCGAATGCTCGCCGGGTCAATCTTTATCTTCGACGCGTGCGGCGATTATCCCGGCGCTTCTATGCGCCGCGGCACGATCGGACTCTTCGGAAATGATCGACCGAAGTTGCCGCCCACCTTCCGCGCCGGTTATCGCGGCCCGCTGCCGATGCTGCAACTCGTGAGGAAACAACTGCACGACGAAGGGCTTAACGCCCCGCGGCTGAAAAAACTCGCCGCATCGATTGAACTTTTCCACGGCGACCTGCTGGAACTAGGCCGCGGCGAGATTCTATTGTCGGCGTAACCGCGGCGCCATTGTCGCCGCGGTCATTCTGAGTGAAGCGAAGAATCTAGCAGACGGTACACCGACCGGACCCTTCGGAGTACCTCAGGGTGACAGGGTTCCTTGGTACACGGACCGGACCCTTCGGAGTACCTCGGGGTGACAGGGTTCAAGGTCGCTGATGACGACGCACGCGCTAGACAAACCCCCGCTGCGAAGCCATCATTCAACGGATGATCGAGATCGACGACGACTTGTCGCCTGCCACGCTGCTCCCCGCCTGCGAGCGGCTCTGGCAACTCGCCGCGCCGAAGATTCAGCGCATCGCCCAGCGGTTCCCCCACGACGCGCCGTCGCCCGTCATCACCCGCGCCGGCCGCTACGAACCGCAAGGCTGGACCGAGTGGACCCGCGGCTTTCAATACGGCGCCGCGCTGCTGGCCTTCGACGCGACGGGCGACCAGGCGCTGCTTGAGCTAGGCCGCGAAGGCACGCGACACGACATGCACTCGCACGTCACTCATTTCGGCGTACACGACCATGGGTTTAACAACGTCAGCACCTACGGCGCCATGCGGCGGCTGATTCTCGAAGGCCGCCTTCCCGACGACGTGGAGCAATTGGATTTTTACGAACTCGCCTTGAAGGCCTCCGCCGCCGTGCAGGCGGCCCGCTGGAGCCCGATCGCCAGCGGCGGCGGTTACATCTATTCCTTCAACGGGCCGCACTCCCTGTTCAGCGACACGATCCGCTCGCTCCGCGTGCTGGCGCTGGGCCATCTGCTCGACGCCCAGGTGCTGGGCGAAAACGACGCGCCGATTCGGTTGCTTCAGCGACTGGTAGAGCACGCCCGCGCGACCGCCGAGTTCAACGTCTATTACGGCCAGCGCCGCGACGCCTACGACGTGCCTGGTCGTGTGGTCCACGAAAGCATCTTCAATACGAACGATGGCCGCTACCGTTGCCCCAGCACGCAGCAGGGGTATTCGCCGCTGAGCACCTGGACTCGTGGTCTGGCGTGGGTGATGCTCGGCTTTGCCGAGCAGCTTGAATTTCTCGACGCCGTGAGCGACGCCGACCTCCAGCCCTACCTCGGTCGCCAAGAGATTGAAGCGTTCATGCTCAAAGCGGCTCGCGCGACCTGTGACTTCTGCATCGAGCAGACGCCCACCGACGGCATCCCCTACTGGGACACCGGCGCCCCGGGCCTGGTCCGCCTCGGCGACTACCTGTCGCGGCCCGCCGATCCGTTTAACGACCACGAGCCGGTCGACAGCTCCGCCGCCGCGATCGCGTGCCAAGGCCTCTTGCGGCTCGGCCGCCGCCTGCACGAGCGCGGCGATCCCACCGCCGGGAAGCGTTACTGGCAAGCCGGCCTCACGACGCTCACGACGCTGTTAAGCAAGCCGTACCTCGCCGAAGACCCGAACCACGACGGCCTGTTGCTGCACACGATCTACCACCGCCCCCGCGGCTGGGACTACACGCCGCCCGGCGCCAACGTTCCGCGCGGCGAAGCCTGCATGTGGGGCGATTATCATCTACTAGAGGCAGCGCTGTATGTGGAACGCCTCGCCCGGGAACAGCCGTACTATGCGTTTTATCTTCCACTTAAGGCAAGCTGATAAGAAGACGTCTCACGCCAAGGCGCGAAGGCGCAAAGGAATCGCAAAGAAGAATCAACTAGCATTGCTCGACCGCTCTCACACTTTCTCTTCTGACTTCTTTGCGTTGCTTTGCGCCTTAGCGCCTTTGCGAGAGACAAGCAACCTCACATCACAATGACCGCGTCGAACACAAGAACGGCTTTTATCACCGGCGGGAGTCGCGGGATCGGGCTCGGCATCGCGCGAGCGTTAGCCGCCGAAGGCTGGCGACTGGCGATCAACGGCAGGCGGCCTGAATCCGACGTGACCGCGACGCTCGACGCGCTACGCCAATCGTCGCCGCTGGTCATCTATTGCCGCGGCGATATTTCAGTCGCCCAGGACCGCGCCGCGTGCCTCGACCGCGTCGACGGGCAGCTCGGGCGGCTCGACCTGCTAGTGAACAACGCCGGCATCGCTCCGCCGCGGCGCGACGACATTATTGAAGCGACCGAGGCGTCGTTCGACAAGGTGTTCGACGTGAATCTCAAGGGGCCGTACTTTCTCACCCAGGCCGTCGCACGCTGGATGATCGTGCAACATCAGGCGGATGCGACTTTTGACGGCTGCATCGTGAACATCTCGTCGGTCTCGGCAGAACTGGCGTCGATCAACCGCGGCGACTACTGCATGGCCCGTGCCGGGACGAGCATGGCTACGAAGCTGTGGGCCGTCCGCCTGGCGGAATTTGGAATTCGCGTATACGAAATCCGCCCCGGCGTCATCGCCACTGACATGACGGCCGGAGTAAAGGAAAAGTACGATGCGATGATCGCCGACGGGCTCACGCTGCAACCGCGCTGGGGCCAGCCGGAGGACGTTGGCCGCGCCGTCGCCGCGCTGGCGCGCAATGACCTGTCTTATTCCACGGGACAAGTCATCAACGTCGACGGCGGGATGATGATTGGACGACTGTAATATTTGGCCCCCGGTCACTGACCGGGGGCTAATTGAACCGCACGCACGCGCCCACCAAAAAACGCCATGAACGATCGCCAAGCCACTCTCAACGACCTTTTCAACGTCGGCGTCATTGCTGTGATCCGCGCCGACTCAGGCGAACAAGTCGTTAGCGTCTGCCGAGCGCTCGCCGAGGGCGGCGTCCGCGCATGCGAAATCACAATGACGACGCCCGGGGCGCTTGGGGCCATCGCAGCAGCGAGCCGCGATCTTGGCGACGAAGCCCTCATCGGCGCCGGTTCGGTGCTCGACGCCGCGACGGCCCGCGCGGCCATCCTTGCCGGCGCTCGATTTATCTTTTCGCCAACGCTCAATCTCGAAGTCATCGAGATGGCCCACCGCTACGATTGCATCGCCGTCCCCGGCGCCCTCACGCCCACCGAAATCCTCGCCGCCTGGAGCGCCGGCGCCGACGTGGTGAAAGTCTTCCCCGCTAATCACTTCGGCCCGCAGTATTTGAAAGACGTCCACGGGCCCATGCCGCAGGTGAAGCTCACCCCCACCGGCGGCGTCGACCTCAGCACGGCCGCCGATTGGATCAAGGCGGGCGCCGTGGCGATCGGCGTCGGCTCGTCGCTGGTGAAGAAGGACCTCATCGGCGGCCGCAAGTGGGACGAGCTTTCGAGCCTTGCCAAGCAATACGTTGAAATCGTCGCGAAAGCCCGAGCGTAGGGCGGCGCCGGTCATGCGACGCATCGCGACTCCGTGCGAGCCACAAGTTCAAGGCTGGCTGACCGGCGGATTTGCGCCACGCGCCACTTATAGGTGCGCGCACGACACAACAAGCACGGCTGGTAAACCAAGCCGCCGCAGTGGCGGCAACGGGCCGGCGTTCCCAACAGTTGTTCGGGGCTGAGCCGTGCGAGCGCCGACTTGTGCCGCCGTAGGCCGCGCTGACCGTTGGCAACGTTGTTCACCAATCCGCGGCTGACGCCAATCTTCGCAGCGATGGCTCGGCGCGAGAGCTCGCCCTCGTCGAGCAGGCGGCGGATTTCTAAAATCACGGCGCTAGGGAACATTGGGGGGCGCGTCCTAGATGTGGCAAGGTGGTTTTTGGGCGTAAGAAGCGCCCCCGGTCACTGAAGTTTATTCAACTGCATTCAGCCCCGGAGGGGCGGCGTAATGTAGCCAGGGGCGCAAGCCCCTGGTTAGAGCAGGGCGAGAAATCAGAGCCCCAGAGGGGCGACATTTATTGCGGCGCTAAGATTGATGTCGCCCCTCTGGGGCTTTTGGCGTAAGTCTCCGCTAAAACCAGGGGCTTGCGCCCCTGGCTACATGACTTTGCCCCTCCGGGGCTTCGATAGCATATGAATAAGCTTCATTGATCGGGGGCTAAATGGGTTGAAGCGTGAGGGGATTAGTCGTCCTCCGTCCAAAAGTCGCCCTGTTCGGGAAGCGGCTCGTAGTCGTCGTCGGGGATGAGCGCTTCCCAGGACTCGTCATCGAGTTCCAGCGGCGTATCGTCGTCCACGCCTTCTGGCTCGTCGGGTACGTCGCGATAGGGCGGCTCTTCGAGCGGCCAATCGGAATCGACGGTGGATAAGCTGAGCCTGCGCATGGAGACCTCCTCGGGGCGATCAATCGGCGGCGATGAAAAGCATTGGTCCGACGATCAAAAAGCTAACAAATCGCGCGGCCAAAAACTATACATATGTTCACTATTTTTGTTGGTTTCTTGCGAGCGAAAACTGCGGGGTAATTGCTGGCCGAAAATGGCCTGGAATTGGGCTGCGCCAAGTTCGAGCGCAAATCCCGGGGGGGATACCCCAACGGCAATGCGGCAATTACTCGCCGAACGCGTCCAGCGAAGATTGCAGCAGCTCGTACATGCGGCTGTCGGTGCGGCGAAGATCGTCCTGCATTTCGCTCGTAAGCTGCGCCCGCGCTTGCTGCGCTTCTTCAACGCGGCCCAGGCGTTGGTTGGCGATGCACAGGCCGGCATAGGCGAAGGAGCGCAGCGGCGAGTCGGGCGCGGCGGCGTCGCTGGATTGCGTCAGTTCGATCAGTGGGCGAAGCGCTTTTTCGTAATCGCGGTCTTGTGACAGCAGCAGGTGATAGCGGACCAGACCCGCGTTGGCGAGATCGTAGACGTACGGATCGGCGTCCGGGAAGTTTTCGCGAACCGCTTTCCACGCTTGTTCGCTGGGGGCCATGTTGGCTTGGAAGAGTTGGGCCCAGGCGGAGTCGCGCTTCTGGACCGTTTGAGCGGGCGCTCCTTGGAGATAGGGACCGGGGCGAAGAACGAACCCTGCCAGGGCGCCTAGGATCAGCGCGGCGGCGATCGCTTTAGTGGCGGCGCTAAGCCGCGAGCGGCGGTGGCGGTCGAGCTGGGCGCTTCGTTGCATGAGGCGGCCGAGCTCGGTGGCGGCGCGG
>JBGSYU010000271.1:0-2282 GCA_041750715.1 Lacipirellula sp. | reverse complement strand
CTCGGCGGCGGTGGCGCCGGGCACCATCGCGTGCCGGGCCGCTTCGTAGGCTGCCTGATCGGCGGTGTGCCGGATCACATTCAGCCGGCCGAACTCCAGCGAGCCGATGATCAGCAGGAAGAAGATCGGTGCAACGATCGCGAACTCCACGGCGGTGGCGCCGGTGCGGAGGCCATTGGATTGACGGCGTCGATTGCAAATCATAACAAGTCCTTTGGCGGGCTCTCGGCCGGCGGCTAGCGGCTGGCGGCCAGAGAAACGGCGCGTCTGTCTGGCCGCCAGCCGAAAGCCGCCAGTCGCTAGCCTCATTCAGTCAGCATCACCGGCAGGGTCGAGGCGATTTCGCGGAAGATGGCTTCGAGGGCGGCCGCGTCGGGCGCGTGAAAGTGTTGTCCGCCGGTGGCATTGGCCACGTCGCGCATGCGGCGCAGGTCGGCGTCGGAACCGAACGTCACCGTATTGATGACGATGTTCGCTCGCGCCGCGTCGCGCGCGGCTAGCAGCGGTTCGCGGCCCGTGTTGTGCAGGCCGTCGGTCATCAGCACCATGGTTTTGACGGCGAAGCGGCGCGCCTGGCGAGCGGTCAGCGCTTGGACGCCGCGGTCGATGCCCGCCGAGATCGACGTGTTGCCTTGCACCGGCCGGCTGGTTAGCCTCGCCATCTCATCGCGAACTGCCTGGAAGTCAAGATCGAGTGGAGCGTTCAGGTCCGAAGTATTGAAACGAATGCTGCAGCCGCTGCCGGAGCTGGAGTAGCTCGCCAGCGCACACTGTTCCTGTTGCGGCGTGTCGTCCAGCTCGTCGAGGAAGCCGGCGACCGCCACGGTGAGCGATATCCACCGGCTGGCCGGCTGCGGCGGCGAGCACGATGGCGCCGCGATCGTACGGCCGTTCGTATCCCACATCATCGAGCCGGAGCGGTCGACCACGAGACAAATATCGCGGTCGAGCTGCGTCGACGTCGCGACGTGCCGCGGTTGAAACTCGGTCACGCCCATGACTCGTCCGAGAAGCAGCCCCACCGGCCCCGCGGCGGAGCCGTTCGTCCGCAACCCGGTGACCTGCAGCGCATTGAGGTCGGGACCGCCGGGCCTAAACGTGAAACGCGACGTGGGACTAGCTTGCGAACCGTTTCCAAACACGATCTGGCTGTTCGCAACCAGGAGCGGGTCGCCAGCGACGCGATTGCGACTGGCAGCCTCGCGAGCCGAAGCCTCGGCCGCGACTTCGCTCTGCGTCAAGCTGAGCGTCTTGGCGCCGGCGCGAGCTGCGGCGTCGGTCGCGGTTTGCAGCTCGCTCCGCGTGAGCTGCATATACGCCACGTCGACCGCGAACGCCGCCATGATCAGGAAGATCGGCAAGCAAATGGCGATCAGCACCATCATGGCGCCGCGCCGAGAATGCCGTGAATGACGAATGACGAATGACGAATGTCGAGTCGGGCGCCCATCTTGGAAACCGGCGGCGACCAACGTCTTCCATTCGTCATTCGTCATTCGTGCTTCGTCATTATTTTTGTCGTCATTCGTCATTCGTCATCTCCCCTAAAATTCTTTCATCATCGTGGCCGAGGCGGCCAGCGTGCGTCCGCGGAAGAAGCTTCCGGGGATCGTGGAGTTCGAGTCGGCAGGCGCCGAGACGGTGACTGTCACGTACTGGCCTGGAGCCAGCGTTTCCCAATTGGCGGGCGTGACGACGACTCGGCCCAGTTGCACGCGGCGGTCCGTAAGCACGCCGTCTGCGCTCGTCTGAACGTCGGCCGCGACCGCCCCGGGCTTCAGCGCCGCGCGAATCCCCTCGTACGCCGATACGGTGAGCGACTGCTTCAGAAAGATCATCGTGCAGGACTCGATCATTGCCAGCACCAGCAGAACGATCACCGGCAGACAGACGGCCAGCTCGCTGGCAGCGACGGCCCGACGTGTGCTGCCAGCCTTTAAGGATGTTCGCCGTCGCATTGCATGATGTCCCCTCCCTGGAAGGGAGGGGCTAGGGGAGGGATTAGTTATTCCCCGGGTGGATGTCGCTTGTCGCATAACCATGTGTCGTGAACCCCTCTCCCGTCCTCTCTCCTCAGTGGAGAAGGGCAATTTATGACTTCGCGGCGATCGCTTCGCCTTCTCGCGAAGGCGAATTGTCTTGCGTCGCGGAGGCCTTGCCGCTGGAAATGCGCTCGACCATCGCATTAAAATCGTCGGCCAGGTCCTGCCAGAAGTCGACCTCACGGAAATGCATCGGCTTGAACGTTTCGCCTCGGGCCAGCGAGCGGATCGTCGTCCGCA
>JBGSYU010000270.1:0-3875 GCA_041750715.1 Lacipirellula sp. | reverse complement strand
GTTGAACCCCGGCTTCAGGCGAATCTGCAAACCAACCTCGGGTTGTTCGGGTACATAGACGTATTCGTGGTGCGGCTCCAGTTCCGGAAGCTTCATCTGGTAGCCCTCGATGACGCCCGTGAAGAACTCCTCATTGGTTTTGGGGAAATCGAGATTGCCCGTCGTGCTCATGTACAGCATCAAGTTTGATTTGACTTGGTCGTAGATAATTTTGTGTTCCGCCCAGAACCTGGCGTGGGCGGTGGCGCCAAGGCTGCCGCCGGCGCGCTTCGACCGCCGACCTTTGATCGGATCGTCCGGGTCCACCGGGCGCGGCACGTTCGTCACCGGAAGCTTGATTTCCGGGATCGGCTCGCCCGGAACGCCGGCGACCATGGGCGGCGGTTCGGGGGCGGGCGCCGCCACGATGGGTGGCACGGCCTTGGGCGTCGTCGGCAGCGTTGGTTCTTCGCAGCCTAGCGCTAAGCCGACGAGCGGCAGAGCCGCGGCGAGTAGTACAAATCGTTTCATGACGGTGTGTCCTTACGAGCCTCGCGGCTCATCGTGCGGCCGAGGGGGCCGCGGTCTCGGCGCCGAGTTGCCAACGGCGCATCTGGGGGAGTTTATCGCGTCGGGTCATATCGAAATCGAGCGGCGTCAACGTGATGTGGCCCGCTCGTAGTTCGCTCAGGTCGGTGGCGGCGTCGGTCGGTGGCACCGGTTGCTTGCCGGTGGCCCAGTAATAGGGCCGGCCGCGGGGATCGTTGCGTCGTTCAAAATTTTCGCCCCAGGGGGCAACGGCCATCGGCACGACGCGGACTTCCGCCGGTCCATCGAGGGCCGCCAACGGGATGTTCAAATTGTAAAGTTGCGGCTCGTTGTCTTTCTGGGCCAGGATTTGTTCGATAATGGGGACTGCTTGCCGTGCCGCGACGTCGAAGCGGGCCTGTTCGTCGTACTCCAACGAAACCGCGATGCTGGTGATGCCGAAAAACGCTCCTTCAATCGCCGCCGCCACCGTGCCCGAGTACAGCACGTTGATGCCGACGTTCTGCCCGCCGTTGATGCCGCTCACCACGAGCTGTGGCCGCGGTCGGCACAACTCGGAAATGGCCAGCTTCACGCAATCGGCGGGACTCCCCTCCACGGCCCAACCCCGCCTGCGCGGCCCGTCGAACACTTCGCGGGCCATTAGGGGGGTCAGGTACGTGATCGCGTGGCCGACGCCGCTTTGCTCGGTGAGCGGGGCGACCACCTCGACGCTGCCCAGCTTTCGCAACTCGCGTTCCATGGCCTGCAGGCCGGGCGCGTAGATGCCGTCGTCGTTTGTCAGGAGGATCTGCATATCGTAAATCGCGGGCTTTGCGTCCGTTTCAGCGGTGTGCGGTTAGATTCATCATAACCAATGCTGTTGCGTGGCAGCAACGAGGACGTGGCGTAAAGGCAACATGTGGACCAGTCTCTCCGAGACTGGAAGCGAGTCTCGGAGAGACTCGCCCACAGAATCGAGAAACCGCCAGTCCCTAGCCGCCAGACCCAAGCCCCCCGTATAATCGGTCCCTTTTCACCTGCCTCGACGCCGATCGCTATGGCCACCGCTTCTGAAACCTCACATCCCTTGCGTGGCGCCGCCGCGGAACGGGTGCTGGTGCTCGACTTTGGTTCGCAATACGCGCAGCTTATCGCGAGGCGGGTGCGCGAGCAGAATGTGTATTGTGAGATCGTGCGACACAACATCACCGCGGAGCGAGTCCGCGAGCTGGCGCCGATCGGCCTTGTCCTCTCGGGCGGCCCAGCGAGCGTTTACGCCTCGGGCGCGCCCAAGTGCGATCCGCGCTTGTTCGAGCTTGGCATTCCCGTGCTGGGCATCTGCTACGGCATGCAACTGGTGTGCGAGGCGCTCGGCGGCCAGGTGGCGAGCGCCCCGGCCCGCGAGTATGGGCGAGCTGAGTGCGAGGTGATCGACGGTGACGATTTGTTCGCCGGCGTGCCCGAGCGCACGCAGGTGTGGATGAGCCACGGCGACCAGGTGACCGGAATCTCCGGCGGGTTTATCCCGCTGGCGAAAACTTCCACCTGTCCCTACGCGGCGGTGAAGCATCGCACGTTGCCGTTGTACGGCTTGCAGTTCCATCCCGAGGTGACGCACACGCCCGAGGGCGCCACAGTGCTGCGCAACTTTCTCATTTCCGCCTGCGGCGCCCACGGTAGTTGGAAGCTCGGCGACTTCGCCGCGGAGACAATCGAGCGCGTGAAACGCGAAGTCGGCAACGACCGCGTCATTTGCGGGCTCTCCGGTGGCGTCGATTCATCGGTGGTCGCGGCGCTGCTGGCCGAGGCGATTGGCCCGCAGCTTTCGTGCATCCTGGTCGACAACGGCCTGTTGCGGCAGTCGGAAGAGGAGTCGGTGATCGCGGAGTTCACCCGGCACTTCAAGACGGATTTGCATGTGGTGAAAGCGGAGAATCAATTCCTTGCGGCGCTGGCCGGAGTGACCGACCCGCAGGAGAAGCGGCGGCGGATTGGGCATACGTTTATCGACTGTTTCGCCGCGGAGGCGAAAAAGGTCGAGGGCGCCCGCTTTCTCGCGCAGGGCACGCTGTACCCCGACGTGATCGAGAGCGGCGCTGCGCCGGATGGCCCGGCGGATACGATCAAGCTGCACCACAATGTCGGCGGCTTGCCGGATGAGCTCGGCTTCGAGCTAATCGAGCCGCTGCGGGACTTGTTCAAGGACGAGGTGCGGCGGCTGGGCTTGCAACTGGGACTGCCGGAGGACATTGTGTGGCGGCATCCGTTCCCGGGGCCGGGGCTGGCGGTGCGATGCCTCGGCGAGGTCACCCGCGAGCGGCTGGACACGCTACGAGCGGCTGATGCGATTGTCGTCGGCGAGATCAAGGCGGCAGGGCTGTACCGCTCCACCTCACAAGCCTTCGCCGTACTGCTCCCCGTGCAAAGCGTCGGCGTGATGGGCGACAGCCGCACCTACGACGACGCCCTCGCCGTACGTTGCGTGAACACGGACGACTTCATGACCGCGGACTGGAGCCATCTGCCGTATGAACTGCTGGCGAGAATTTCGACGCGGGTGATCAACGAAGTAAAAGGCGTCAACCGCGTGGTGTACGATATTAGCTCGAAGCCGCCGGCGACGATTGAGTGGGAATAGTCTCTCGCAGAGGCGCAGAGGCGCAGAGTTTGGAGGAAAGATGGCGTTCGAATTCGATTTGATCGACTACAAGAAGGACCTTAACGCCAAACAAAAAGAGAACTACAACTTCCAAAAGATATCCGCGGTATAGGCGGACTATGGTTTCGTGACGCTGCGTCTTTCGGATGACTGGAATGGCGCCGACTTTATCGCACTGCACAAGAGTGGCAAGAGCCTACGAGTTCAATTGAAGGCCCGACTGTCGTTCTCGCGAAAATATGAAGGACAAGAAGACCTGTATATCGCATTTCCATTTAACGATGAATGGTATTTGTACAAACATGGAGAGTTGTTGCGACAAGTCCTCGCAACAACCACGATTGCGAACACGGAATCGTGGAGTGTGAGAGGAGGATACTCCGTTGGAAGGCCGGGCAAGATGTTCTTGGGACTTCTGGAGCAGTACAAGCTCGAAAGTAAAGGTACATCTGGTATTTCGGACACGGTCGGTCCAGCGAAGTCACGCAGGAGGCGAATGAATTAAGTCGATAATCGCGATCGACCTAGATGAACAGCGCATCCGCCGCAGCGACGCCGAGCATGACCAGGGCCGATCAGTTTTCTTAAGTCGAACCGTGCTCGCTCGTTGGGCGTACTGAGTTGAACGGAGTTTGCTCTTTTCTTCTTGGCACGGAGGTGATTTGTGGAGAATTCCCGCGTTGCGGGGAATCTGCTGGCCTTGCTG
>JBGSYU010000269.1:0-4702 GCA_041750715.1 Lacipirellula sp. | reverse complement strand
TCGCTGGCTGAAGCCCTCGAGCGCCCAGGCGACGTCACCTTCCGCAACATGACGATCGAGGCCGCGCTCTTCACGATCGGCGATACTTGGAAGGTCAACGTCGTCACCGGCAAGCAAATTGACGGCACCGTCAACGGCGTCTTCAAGCAAGCGCCGTTGCGTGAAATTCTCGACGCGATCCTCTTGGCTAATGGCTACAGCTATCGCGCCGTCGGCGATAGCCTGGTGGTGCAAGCCACCGCCGACGTGGGCAGCGCGAACCCGCTGTTTCGGTCGGTGACGATCCCGATCGAGTTCAGCAAGTTGGAAGAAATCGTCATCGGCGCCGAACTGCTCAAGAGCACCGCCGGTCAGATCAAGCCGTTTCCTTCGGCCCGCAGCGTGATGGTGCTCGACTACGCCGATCGCGTCGACACGATCTCGGCGTTCATCGCGCGCATGGAGTCGGTGGCCGCAGAGGCGGCCGGCGCCGCTGGCGGCTTAGCGCCGTCGAAACTCGACGTCGCCTACTTCCACACGCACTACATTCCGGCGCCTAGCGCCCAGCAACCTCTGCTCGCCGTGCTCAGTCCGCTGGGCCGAATTGCGGTGATGGAGCGGGAAAACCGCTTGTTGGTCGTCGACTACGCTTCAAACATCGAAATGGTCCGTAAAGTTCTCGACCGCATCGACCGGCCGCGACCGCAGGTGCGGATTACCGCGCTGATTTACGACCTGAGCTTGCAAGACGTCGAGCAACTCGGGCTGAACTGGGGCAGCGCCGGCAAGGGCAACACCGTCGACGCCGACGGCGCGGCGAATCAGGCGTTGGAGTTTGAAACCACCACGCTGGCCCCCTTCGCCGCTGGCGAGGCAGGCGGCGTTCTCACCGTTCGCAGCTTGACGCAGAATTTCGACATCAACACGGTCCTGGAACTGCTGCAAACCGCCAACGACGCCCGGTTGCTCGCCAACCCCAGCGTGATGGTGATGGACAACGAGCGCGCCGAATTTGAAAGCGTCTCGGAAATTCCCTACCAGCAAATCACGCAGTCGGAACTGGGCGGGCAGATCGGCACCACGGCGTTCAAGAAGGCCGGCGTCATCTTGCGCGTGCAGCCCACGGTCGCCGGCGACGGCACGATCGAAATGCTGATCGAGCCCGAGTTCAGCCGCTTGGCCGGGTTCACGCCGCGGGAAGACCAGCCGATTCTCGACACCCGCAAGGCGACCACGCGGGTACGCATCGCCAACGGCCAAACGCTGGTGCTGAGCGGTTTGCGACAGCGGACCGACACGGGCGAGTTCAACGGCATTCCGTTCCTCAAGGACGTGAAATATCTCGGCCCGCTGTTCCGGTCGCGCAATACGAACGTCCGCGAGAGCGAGTTGATCGTGTTCATCATGCCCGAGATCACCAGCTACGACGAGCTTCCGTCGGCCCGCGATTATCAGGCGATGGAAACGATCAATTGCCGATTGGAAGCGATCCCCTACGCCGAAGGCTGCCCGCCGACGGGCATGGGCGCCGATGGATGCTCGGGCTGCCAACTGGCGCCTCTGCCCTCGGTCGATGACGACGGAGCGGACGTGATCGATGGACCGCCCGTTGCGGACGCGCCGTCCGCGGAGCCTGCGGCGCAGCCCTCCGCAAAGGCGGAGTCGCCGATGCGGCCTCCGTACGAAGCCCGATTCCGGGCGGGCGACTCGACGGGCCTGCGCCCCAAGCCCACGGCATCCGGCGAACCGGCGAAGCCGGCGCTTTGGAAGCGGATGTTCCGGTCGTAACGCCGGCGCCAAAAAAACGCTCCCTACCGTCGTGTCCAAGCGAGCCGGGCCGGCCCCGGCGCCCTGCCCCCTCCGCCCGGACAAAAGCTAGACTTGCGCCAGAGCGTTCGCGCAACGTCCACGATTTCGCACGACGACAAATGGTCTTAATCCCACGCAGAGCGAGCAGTTCCCTAGTCGTACCGCTGGCGCTAGGCATGCTCGCAGCCGTCGGCTGCGGCGAGCCGCCAGAAGTCGCCGCGCCGCAAGCGGCGCCTACCATCGAAGCCGCGCCCGAGACTGCGAACGCTACTGAAGAGACTGAGGCGACGGCGGCAGCAACGGAACAAATGCTCGCGGACGCGGATTCGGTCGAGGAGACGAGCAGCGACGAAACGCCGCTCACCCCGACGCCTACCGAAGGCAAGGCGCCGCAGCCGACGGTCGCCCAATACGCGCCGCCGTTCCCCGATCGCGTCGAGTTATTCATGCCGCCCAAGCGCGAAGGGGGCGTCCGCACGGAAGGCGAATCGCAAGACGCGGTGGAACTGTTGGGCTTCATCCGGCTCGATCGCCAGCAGGTGGTGCTGTCGATCAACGGGCAAGTGACGCCGATCCACGAAGGCGCCAGCGAACTGGGCGTCGAGGTGATCTCGATTCAACCGCCGAAGGTGGTGCTACAACGCGGCCGGCAGCGATGGCAGGCTTCGCTGGAGAATTAGCCCCCGGTCAGTGACCGGGGGCTAAATGATTGCGGCGAGTTTTTCTAAACCGCCGTCTCCTCATCCACCTCCCACGGGCTGCGTGGCTTTGGCGGCGGCGGTCGGTGGAGCTCGGCTTCTTCTTCGATCACCCTCACCGGCGCGGCGACGCGATGGTGCAGCAGCTCGGTCGCCACCGATCGCATGTTGAGCAGCAGCGCCACCAACGCGGCGGCGGGGACGAGCAGAATGAGAATCTCGCCCTGCACGGCGCTCACGCCTTTGTCGAGCAGTTCTCCCAGCGTCCAAATGGGGTTGGTGACCTGGAGCAGCGTGTAACCCACGTTGCGCATTTCGCGGCTGGTGAGCTGGATCACGGTCGGCACGCCCATGGCGATCATCAACAGAACGAAATGCAGCAAGAACGCCGCGGCCATGGGGACGTACACCCACCGCCGTAGGGCGTTGATGATCAGCCGTCCGAATCCCAGGAAGGCGACGACGTACGCCCAGGCCAGCACAAGAAAGAACGCGACGTTCTCGCTGGAAAGCCATCCCATGACGACCGACGCGGATGTCCACAGAACGATGAGCCCCGCCATCGTCGTCATCGTGAGATTTGCCACGGCGAACAAGTACCCGGCGCCGGGGCCTGGATTGAACAAGCTGAGAAAGGCGCGCCCCAGGGTCGACTGCGGCAGCGAGCGCTGGACGCGGCGCGAGAGATGCGGCCATTCGCCGGTGAGCATGGCGCCCATGAAGTACCAGTAGGCGGCCGCGAACCCGCCGCCGACCATTATCATTTCCGCGTAGGGACCGCCGCCGACATTCCTAACGGACGCATAATAAATCATCGCGCCGATAAAGCCGCACCAGCACGCCTGTTGCGCCATCATCCATCGTCGCAGCGGGCTGGAGCGGTTCTCGCTGACGAATGCGATCTGCGCCGACGCGGCCGCGTGAATCAGTCCGAACGTGGTGATGTAAAGCGTCACCAGCGCGAACATGGCGATCCAGAACTCCGGATCGCGAAACGCAGCCGAACCCGACTCGATAATTCCAAACCCAAGCCCGATCGCCATGCCGAACGCGCCCGCCAGACCCAGCACCAGCGCCACCGAGATGATTACTTGCGTATTCTTCACCCGTGCGACGGCGCCCACCAGCAGCGCGATCATCGACAATCCCAACGAGCCCATGACGGCCGTCGTCAGAAGTACGGCCAGCGTCACGGCGTCGAGTCCGCGCAGCAAAAACGTGAACGCAATGCACGGGCTGACCGCACACAGGTAGACGAGCATCTGCACCGTGGCGCTCGCAAGCTTGCCCGTCACGATTTGCCGCGAGCTGAGCGTGGTGATCGACAGCAAATCGTAGGTGTTCTCCTCCTGCTCCGACGCCAGCGAACGAAACGCGGAGAACGGCACGATGAGCGCCAGCGGGAAGCAGAGAATGCCGTAATACCAAATCAGCAGTTGCGGCCCGGCGGCGGCATAGTAAATCTGCGGGCCGACTTGCGCGACGATTACGAAGCTGACGATCCAGCACGCGATCAGCACGATGAGAAACGTAACGACGAACTGCCGGCTCTTCAGAGCCTGTCGCGTTTCTTTCACGAGGATCGGATTGGCCCGCTCGGCGAGGGCAACGAGGCGCTGTTCAACGCCGAGCCAAAATCGCGCCCAGACGGTGGGGCGTGTAAGGTGCGCAAGATCGTCATCCACTTCGACGATGACCGCGGATGAT
Organism: Lacipirellula sp.; assembly: GCA_041750715.1. GTDB lineage: Bacteria > Planctomycetota > Planctomycetia > Pirellulales > Lacipirellulaceae > Lacipirellula. The sequence continues at coordinate 509 of JBGSYU010000269.1, read as the reverse complement.
GGAATCGTCGTCATTGCACTCGCCCCTCCGTCACATGCATGAATACGTCTTCCAGGCTCTTGGTCTTGCTGGCGAATTCGACCACGGCAAAGCCGGCGTCGACCAATTGCCGCAAGAGCGCCGCCTGTTCCTCCGGCCCGCCGGCGTGCGTGAGCGTCACCTGGCCGCTACGATCGGCCACGTCGCTCACATCCTCGCGGGAGTGCAGGTAATTCAGCAGCCCGTCACCGTCGCGTAGCACGCGCAGCCGCACTTCGCTGCGGGTTTCCGTGTTCGTGCTGATCTCATCGACCGTGCCGACCGCCAGCAGGCGCCCTTGCTCGATGATCCCCACGCGATGGCACATCTCGGCCAGTTCGGTGAGGATGTGCGAGCTGATCAGCACCGTCTTGCCGTTCTCGGCCAGCCGGCCGATCATTTCGCGCAGCTCGATCCGCGCCCGCGGGTCGAGCCCCGCGGCGGGTTCGTCGAGAATCAGCACGGCCGGGTCGTGGATCATCGTGCGGCCC
>JBGSYU010000268.1:0-4532 GCA_041750715.1 Lacipirellula sp. | reverse complement strand
GACGCCCCGAATTCGATCAAGCTCAAAGAGCTAGAGACGCGTTGGGACTACGACGATCCGACTTTCGCGGAGGGGATTCCCGAGACCTTCAGCATCGACCAATCGAAACATTCGCTGTTTGGCGCGTCGAAGGTCGCCGCCGACGTGATGGTGCAAGAGTACGGCCGCTACTTCGGCATGCCGACTTGCTGCCTGCGCGGCGGATGCCTGACCGGGCCCAATCACTCGGGCGTCGAGTTGCACGGCTTTTTGAGCTTTCTGGTGAAGTGCTGTTTGGAGGAGCGGACCTACCGCGTCTTTGGCTACAAGGGAAAGCAGGTTCGCGACAACATCCACTCGCACGACGTAGTGGCGTTCATTCGCGCGTTCATCGCCCGGCCGCGCTCGGCCGAGGTCTACAATATCGGCGGCGGTCGCGACAATTCGTGCTCGATTCTCGAAGCGTTCGAGCTCGCCGGCCAAGCCGCTGGAAAGAAGATGCGCTACGAGTACGTCGATCAAAACCGGATGGGCGATCATATCTGTTACATTTCCGACCTCTCGAAAATGAGGCGTCATTTCCCCGACTGGAACATTACCAAGTCGCTCGCGGACATTTTCAGCGAGATTGCCTTGGCGTGGCGGGAGCGAGCGCGCGAATGAGCCCGCGCCCAACCGCGTGGCGAGGTTGAGTATGGCGCCTTATACTAGGGATAGGCGATCCTGACCCAATTTAACCGCTTCTTTCGAGCGGCTCACGCTGGCGACTGCATTGATGTACGAACTGCTTAATCACGGTCTTCACAGTCGACGCGGCCTCGTGCGCAAGGGAAGTGCGCTGCTGCTCCACGCCCAGAAGAAACTAATTTGGCGCCAGCCCTCGCGCGAGGAGCTTGGGGCCAACCCGCCGGTCCTGGCCAATTCGTTCCCTAAGAGCGGGACGCATTTGCTCGACCAGATCGTCGCGGGGTTGCCGGGGCGGGTCAACTACGGCGCCTTTCTCTCGTCGATGACCAGCTCGTTCCAATTCCGCCTCCGCAGCACCGAAGAGACGCGGCGCTTCATCAACCAGTCGCTCCCCGGCGAGATCGTCCGCGCCCACCTCTACTACGATTCGGATTTCGAAGAATCGCTGCGGGCGTTGAATTTCGCCCATTACTTTATTTACCGCGATTTGCGCGACGTGGTCGTCTCATCGAGCCACTATTTGCGGCACATGAATCCGTGGCATCGCCTGTCGCGCCAACTGCGCGCCTTGCCCAGCGACGAGGCCGGCGTGCTGTTCTTCATCGAAGGACTGGCCGACGGCGGCGGCGATTCGCCGCTTCCCAACGTGGCCGAAAGGTTTCGCTGCTACGAAGGCTGGATCACGCGCCCCGAAGTCTGCGCCGTGCGATACGAAGACCTGATCGGCGACGACTGCGAGGCGACCTTGACCCGCATGGTTCAGTTCTACGCCAATCGCGCGACGACGCCGCTTGACGTCGGCGAGGCGGCGTCGCGCCTACGAGCACTGATCGCCCCGGAAAAGTCGCACACCTACCGCGCCGGAAAACGCAAAGGCTGGGAGGCGTCGTTCACGCCCGAATTGAAGGCGGCGTTCAAACGCATCGCCGGCGATCTGCTGATCCGCCTGGGCTACGAGCGCGACCACAGTTGGTAAGCTCGGCCCCCGCGACGCCGCGCCTAGAGCACCTTCTCGGGCGGGCAGAAGATGAAGTTGTAGATGTAGTTGGGATCGCGGTAGCGGCGGTGGCTGCTCGGGTGTTCCGACGAATGCAGATAGTCCATCATCTTGTCTAGAATCGACTTGTCCGTGCGCGTCAGCTTGCCGTCGCGGAAGTAGTACGGCGCGTAGCCGATGTCTTCCAGAAACTCAAAGATTCGCACGGAGTTCTCGCCGCAATGCTTTTCGGCTTCGATGATCATCGCCGGCTTCTGCCGCTCGAGCGTGCGACGTCCGCCCTCCAGGGCGCTCAGCTCGCTTCCCTCGATGTCCATCTTGATGAAATCGATGTCGTGGAGCTGTCCGAACTCGTCGTCGAACGTTTCCATTTTGACGACGAGCTTCTCGACACGGCTAAAGGCATCCGCTTCGACCGAATCGATCTCTTCCTGGACGGCGTCGATCCGGTCGGACCGCGCGGTCGTCATGGCGAACACGGCGCCTTTGGCGTCGCTATGGGGAATAAACAGCTCCAAATCCCCGCGCTCGGTTCCCAGGGCAATTTGGTGAACGACGCAGTTTTTCGGTCCGGCGCGCCGCAGGGGCGTCGCCAAATTGGGCAACGGTTCGACGGCATGCACCGTCTTGAAGCGCTTCGCGAGGGCGCGCGTGTAGACGCCGAAATTGGCGCCGATGTCGATCGCGGTTCTATACGGGCAGACGATGTACTTGTCGATCGAGCGAATGAACTCGACCTCGAATTCGTAGTCCTTGCTGAAACTGTTCTTCAAGTGCCAGAGTCGCCACGTCAGCAGCGGAAACCGCTCCAGCGCCGCATGTTCAAGCCGACGTACGAATCCCGCCACGCTAGTGCCTCCGTCGTTGAATTCATTGAGCTCGGAGACCACTCGGCGCCGCGCCAGTGCTCAGTCTACAAGCGGCTCGGGCTGCTTTCAACCAAAGCGTGCATTGAAAGGAGCCCGCGAAAACCGGAATTATCGGCAAAGGCCTCACGACCGCTGGGGAAGCGCCGTTCCGCCGCGCCGCGAGCTCGACGGAGTGCAAGACATGCTCCGGGCGGCACCTTATAATAAGCGAACCGGCAGCGTCGGCCGCCAGTTGAGTTCCCAAAACGTCCACGGCTTAAGAAGCCGCTCTATCCGTCAGCGAGAATTCGATGAAGGTTTTGATCACCGGCGGCGCCGGCTATATCGGCAGCATTCTGACCGAGCATCTGTTGGCGCGCGGCGATCGAGTGCACGTCATCGATAGCTTGATCCATGGCGATCACTCGCTCTTTCACTTCTGCGCTAATCCGAACTACGAGTTCACCCGCGGCGACGTTCGCGACCACGCTCTAGTGGCACGGGCTGCCAAGGACGCTGACGTAATCGTGCCGTTGGCAGCCCTCGTGGGCGCCCCCATGTGCGGCAAGGACCCCCAGGCGGCCAAGGCGATCAACTACGAATCGATCATCGAGCTAGCAAAGCTTCGCTCGCCGTCCCAACTGGTCATTTACCCTAACACCAACAGCGGTTACGGGATCGGCGCCGGCGACGCCTTCTGCACCGAGGAGAGTCCGCTCGAACCGATCTCCGTCTACGGACGTACCAAGTGCGACGCCGAACTCGCCCTCCTGGACCAGAAAAACGTTATCACCTTCCGCCTGGCTACGGTCTTTGGCGCCTCGCCGCGGATGCGGATCGACCTGTTGGTCAACCATTTTACGTACTGCGCCGTTAACGACGGCTACCTCGTCGTCTTCGAGAAGCAATTCAAGCGGAACTACATCCATATCCGCGACGTGGCGGACTGCATGATTTATGCCATCGAGAACCAGTCCAAGATGGTCGGCCGACCCTATAATCTCGGCCTGGACGACGCCAACTTGTCTAAAGAGCAGCTCTGTCAAAAGATTCAACAGCACGTTCCTAAGTTCTTCGTCCACTACGCCGAGATCGGCGAGGACCCGGACAAGCGGGACTACATCGTCTCCAATAAGCGTTTGAAGGAAGCGGGCTTTGAGGCCCGCCGTGGGCTGGACGCCGGCATCCGCGAGCTCATCACGGCTTATCGTACCCTGCCTCTGGGAAGATACCGCAATGCCTGACGCGACCCTTTCCGGTCTGGAAAGCAAACTCACGCCGTCCAAGAAGCTGCAGTGCGACATCATCCGCGCGAAGTCGCCGCTGCGCATCAGCTTTACCGGCGGCGGCACCGACGTGCCGGCCTGGTATGAAGAGCGCCCCGGGGCGGTGCTTTCTTCGACGATCAACCGCTACGCTTACGTCACGCTCTACCCGCGCACCGACCGACAGGTGCGCATTCGATCGCTCGATTTAGGCTACTCGGTCGACTACAACCTCGACGCGGGCCCGGCGTATGACGGGGCTCTGGACCTGGCGAAGGCCGCCATCAAGCGCCTGCAGGTCGAGCAGGGCATGGACATCGACATCCGCTCCGACGCCCCGGCCGGCAGCGGGCTGGGCGGTTCGTCGGCGCTCACTTCGGCGATCCTCGCAGCCCTGGCCGAGTTTCGCGGCGTGAAGATCAGCCGCGAGCAGCTGGCTGAGCTAAACTACGCCGTCGAGCGCATCGACCTCAAGATCGCCGGCGGCAAGCAGGATCAGTACGCCTCGGCTTACGGCGGGTTCAACTGCATCAAGTTTTGCAAGGACTTGGTCGCGGTCGAGCCGATCGAGGTGCCCGCGGCGATCGTCAACGACCTCGAAGCCCACATCGTCATGTGCTACACGGGCACGGTGCGGGCGCACGACAATCTCGTGGCCCGGCAGGTCGACATGTTCAAGCAAGGCCGCGCCACGACCATCGACGGCATGCAGCGCCTCTACGACATGGTGTTCGAGATGCGCGACGCGCTGTCCGA
>JBGSYU010000267.1:0-5263 GCA_041750715.1 Lacipirellula sp. | reverse complement strand
CGCGGAGCGCGGCGTGCCGCCGTACGTGGTCTTTGGCGACGCGGCGCTGCGCGACATGGCCCGCCGCCGGCCCAGCACACTGGGGGCGTTTCTCGACGTGCGGGGCGTAGGCGAACGCAAGCGCGACGATTACGGCGGCGTATTCGTGGACGCGATCGTGGAACATTGCACCGCGAACGACGTGGCGATGGACGTGAACGCGAGCGGTTCGGCGGCGGTGGTCCGGGAAGCGGCGCGCCACGAGATGACGGCGCGCGGCGTGGGGCCGAACGCATCGGCGGCGACGGCGTTCGTGCATTTCCGCAACGGCGCGACCGTCGACGAGGTGATGGAGCGGATGGGCCGCGCCCGCTCGACGGTGTCGCAGTACTTGGAGGAGTACCTGCGCCACGAGCAGATCATGGAACCCGAGCCGTGGATCCCCCAAGACGTGTTCAGCCGCGTCGAAGCGGCGATCGAAGAGGTAGGACCCGGCGCGCTGCGACCGATCTTCGACCAGCTTGGCGGCGAGGTGCCATACGATCAGATCCGCATCGCGGCGGCATGCCTAGCGAACCGCGACGGGGCGTGAGGGGCGAGTCGATGTGACGCTGGCTTCCGGGCCGTCATTCTGAGCATAGCGAAGAATCTCGCAGAACGTCAGATCCTTCGCTCCGCTCAGGATGACACGTTCTCCGGGGTTTCTTTCTGCCTACTGCCCCGTGCCTACCTTCCCCCCGCTCACTCTCTCTTCCAAGAAACCTATTCCCGCGGCGAATCACCGACTACGATTGAGCCGTTATCGGCCAGTGCCTCGCTTGGGACGCCCGCGCTTATGGACGGTTGGATCATTCTCGTCTTCGTCGTCTTCGCCATCGTGGGGATCGTCGGCATCTACTTTTCCTACCAGGCGCAACAGCGGCGCCTGATGGAGCTGTCGCAGTTCGCGGCGGCGCGGGGCTGGCGGTTCGACGCGGCGAAGGACACCTCGCACGACTCGCGCTACGAGCACTTCTCGATTTTTACCCAGGGGAGCAGTCGCTACGCCTACAATACGATTCGCGGGGCGCTGCCCGTCGACGGGCAATCCTGGCCGGTGCAGCTCGGCGACTATCACTTCACCACGCAGCAGAGCAACGGCAAGACCACGACGACCGTCACTCACACGCTTAGCTACGTTGTCTTGGAAACTACTCACCGAGAGTTACCGGACCTGTTCATTCGTCGCGAAGGGTTCTTCGACAGGATTGCCAGCGCGCTGGGCTTCGACGATATCGACTTCGAGTCCGAGGAGTTTAGTCGCAAGTTCATCGTCAAAAGCAGCGACAAGCGATTTGCCTACGACGTGCTGCATCCGCGGATGATGGAGTTTATGCTGGGGGAACCGGCGCCGACGATGGACTTCCGCGACGGGCGGTGCTGCTTTCACCTGGGCGAAAAATGCTGGTCGCCTGGCGAGTTCGAGCAGGTGCTCAGTTGGGCGGCCGAGTTTTTCGCGCACTGGCCGCGGCATGTTACAACTTCACGTCCGTAGAGCAAACCACAAAGACACGAAGGGCACGAAGAAAAACGGGGAGAGTCGAACCGCTAATGAACGCTAATCGACGCTAATGGGAAGACGAGTTTTTAGCGTTCATTAGCGAGTATCAGCGGTTCGTTCCTTCACTGGCGAGGATCTGGGTGACCGATTTTTTCCTACCGTTGATCGTCCTCGGCGGCATCGTACTGCTGCCGCTGGTGTGGCTCGTCGCCACGTTCAATCGGCTGGTGCGGGTGCGGCAGCATATCGGTGAGAGTTGGGCCGACATCGACGTCGAGTTGAAGCGGCGTTACGAGCTGATTCCCAATCTCGTCGAAACGGTCAAGGGCTATGCGGCGCACGAACGCGGCGTGCTGGAAAAGGTCGTGCAACTGCGCAACCGGGCGGCGTCCAATCGTGGCCCGGCGGGCGAGCAAGCGGTCGACGAGACGGCGCTGGCGATCGGCGTGAAGCAGCTATTCGCCGTGGCGGAAGCGTATCCGCAGTTGCGGGCCGACGCCCACTTCTTGGCGCTGCAGGAAGAACTGGGCGTCACCGAAGATCGGCTGGCGGCGGCGCGGCGATTCTTCAACGGCAACGTCCGCGAGCTGAACCAGTTGTGCGAGTCATTTCCGTCGAACCTGGTGGCGAGCCTGTTCGGGTTTGAGCGCGGCAGTTATTTTGAACTGTCGAGCGAAGCGGAACGCGTCGTCCCGCGGGTGAGCGTGGGGGCGTGATGGCGCGCGGGCCGGGTCGGGGTTTGGCGGCGCGTAGCCGCGACGCGGTAGCGGAACGCGACGCGACGAGCGCTCGGCTACCGCTTCGCGGCTAACAACCGGGGACTTTACTTTGCGATCAATTCTCATTTTGATGGCCACGGCGGTAGTTTACGGCAATGCGTTGTCGGCATACGGCGAAATCCAAACGTTGTTTCGCGGCGACTGCATGGACGAAGAGACGGCGCGCGAGAAACTTACTCTTCACGCCCTGAAATACGCGTCGGCTGACGAGTGGCGCGCCCGTGCCGATACGATCCGCCGCGGCATGCTTCGCGGGATGAAGCTCGAGCAGCGGCCGCCGACCTGCGAGCTCAAGCCCATTCGCCACAGCGTGCGAGAGGGGGACGGCTACACGGTCGAAAACGTGGCGTTTGAAAGTTTGCCCGGGTTCTGGGTGACGGGGAATCTGTATCTGCCCAAGGACGCGAAGGCGCCGATGGCCGGCGTTTTGTGCCCGCACGGCCATACCGCCGACGGGCGACTCAAAGACTTTACGCAGACGCGCTGCGCTGCGCTGGCTCGCATGGGCGCCGCGGTCTTCGCCTACGACATGGCCGGCTACGGCGAATCGACGCCGGTCGACCATCACCATAGCGAAACGCTGCGCCTGCAAACGTACAGCAGTATGCGGGTCGTCGATTTTCTGCTGTCGCTGGGGCTGGTCGACGAGTCGCGGTTGGGCGTCACCGGCGAATCTGGCGGCGGCACGCAAACGTTTCTGCTGGCGGCCGTCGACCCGCGGATCGACGTATCCGTGCCGGTGGTAATGGTCTCGGCCCACTTCTACGGGGGGTGCATCTGCGAGAGCGGCATGCCGATTCACCAAGGCCCCGAGCACGCGACCGACAATGTGGAAATCGCGGCGCTCGTCGCCCCGAAGCCGCTGCTGATCGTGAGCAACGGGGAGGATTGGACGAAGAACGTGCCGAAGCAAGAGTACCCGCATGTGCAGCGGATTTATCATTTCTTAGACGCTAAAGAGAACGTCGAGAACGCCCACTTCGCGGACGAGGCGCACGACTACGGGCCGTCGAAGCGCAAGGCGATGTACCCGTTCATGGCGAAGCACCTAGGGCTGGACTTATCGCGGATTCAGAATGACTCCGGTGAAATTACCGAAGACTTCGCGAAGGTGTACGATCGGGCCGATTTGCTCGCGTTCCCGCCGGAGCGGCCGCGGCCGGATTACGCGATTAGCGACGGCGACGCTGTGATTGCGGAGCTTGATCGGCGGAAGTAAATACAATCTGTCATCCTGAGCGCAGCGAAGAATCTAGCGTATCGCTAGATCCTTCGCTGCGCTCAGGATGACGGGTCGCGTTTGCCCTACGACTCAACAGTCTCCCAAGTCCCTAGCCCCCAGCCTCCTGCCCATGCCCCGCACGCGGCTTGCTCCTTCGCCGACCGGTGCTTTACACCTGGGGAATGCGCGGACCTTTCTGGTGAACTGGGCGCTGGCGCGGCAGCAGGGGTGGGAGATCGTGCTGCGAATCGAAGATCTCGACGGCCCGCGGGTGAAGCCGGGCGCGGCGGCCGAGGCGATCGACGTGCTGGGTTGGCTGGGGCTCGACTGGGAGGCGGGGCCGTTCTATCAACGGGCGGACCTCTCGCCATATCGGGCGGCTCTGAAACGACTCGGCGCGCAGAGCGACATTTACCCCTGCCGCTGCACGCGGCGCGAGATTGAAGCGGCGGCGCTCTCGGCGCCGCATGGCGATGAGCATGAGCTGCGCTATCCGGGCAACTGTCGGCCGACGGACCGCACGCCCGTGGCGCCCGAGTACCTCGACAATCCCGGCGTAGCGTGGCGGCTGCGTGCGCCCACTGGCATCACCACGTTCTTGGACGAGTTTGCGGGCCGACACGAGTACGACGTCCAAGCGACCTCCGGCGATTTTCTCGTGGCGACGAAAGAGGGACTGCCGAGCTATCAACTTGCCGTCGTGGTCGACGACGCTCGCCAAGGCATCGACCGCATCGTACGCGGCGACGATTTGCTAGGCTCCACGCACCGGCAGCTTTCGCTGCAAGAGCGACTCGGCCTGGGGCCGGCGCCGCAATACCTTCACCTCCCGCTGGTCGTGGGCGTGGATAGCCGGCGATTGGCCAAGCGGCATGGGGACAGCCGTGTGAGCCATTATCGCTCGCAAGGCGTACCTGCGGAGCGAATTATCGGATTGCTGGCCGAGTGGTGCGGCTTGGGCCCGCGGCGAGAGCTGACTGCGAGGGAATTTGCGGAGCGTTTTCGGCTGGATCAAATTCCCGGGGGGAACGTCACGTTCAACGACGCGGACGATCATTGGTTGTCGGCGGCCGCGATCTGAATATGTAGGCCAGTCTCTCCGAGACTGGCAGATTCGAGTCTCGGAGAGACTCGTCCACGTGACGGTCACTTCACGACCCGCTCTTTGGCCGCCTTCTTCGCGTTAAATTCCTCGAGCGACTTCTTCAGCTTCTCCTGGCTCTTGCGAAGCTCGCGGACCTCGCGGCGTAGCTCGCCGACTTCCGCCGGAACCAGCGGCGTTTCCTTGTCGAGCGCTTCGAGCGCCGTCTTGGCAAGTCGCACCAGGTATTTGTCGCGATCGTCCGCCGCGAACGGTTCGAGCAATTCGCGGCCGGCCGGGTCGTGCAGTTCGCCCAAGGCTTGAATCGCGGCGCCGCGGAGGACCTGACGGGGATGAGTTAGGTAAACCTTGAGGAAGTCGAACGCGGCTTGTTGCCGTCGGCCGCGCTGGGAGATTTTTGCCAGCGAGAGCATGCCCTCGGTCACGTCCCGCGGGTCGAGTTCTTGTGCGCGGGCCTTGATGGTTTTCATCACGTCCGCGGCGAGCGACGGGTCGTTCATGTCGCGGACCGCCAGCAGCGCGGAGCGGACCGGCTCGTTGCTGTGCGTTTGGCTTGCCAGGGCGGCACGAACGGCGGCGGAGGCGGCCTCGCCCTGGTGATGAATCAGCCCCATCAGCGCGGCGGCGACGACCGCCGGATT
>JBGSYU010000266.1:0-2389 GCA_041750715.1 Lacipirellula sp. | reverse complement strand
GCTGCGGGCGATCGAGCTCTTGGCCGGCCGCCAGGGCGAACTCGATGCGGCCCAGTTGCGCGTCTATCGCACCGCGCGGGCCGAGGCCCTGGCCGCCGTCGGCGAAGTTTCCCAGGCCGTCGCGCTGTACGATGACTTGGTCAAGGAGTTTCCGCAGGATGGCCGCATCAGCGAAGCCAGGGCGAAACTGCTGACCGAAGAAGACGATCCGCGGGCCATTCGCGAGGCACTCGCCGCCTGGCAACAGGTGGAACGCAAAAGCCGCCGCGGCACCGACCGCTGGTTTCGCGCCCGTTACGCGATCGCCGAAGGGTTATTCAAGTTGGGCCAGAAAGAGAAGGCGGCCAAGCTGATCGGCCTGACCAAGGTGCTCAACCCAGAGCTGGGGGGCAGCCAGTTGAAGGCCCAGTTCGAGCAGTTGCTCGCCCGCTGTCAGCAGGATTAATCCACCTGCCGAGCGAACGTGGGGCAAAGCAGGCTTAGACGTAAAACGGGTCGGCCTTGGGCATGGGACGCATGGAGGCCCAAATGGCCGAGAGGGCGACGAGGGCCCCAACACTGATGAGAACGATTTCGAACATCCTTGCACTCCTATCAGTTTCGTACTGATGCTGGCTTGTCTCTTTCCTACGCACGCCGGTTCATTCCGGACGAACGTAGAAAAAGCAACCGGCATGCCGAATCATTCTGACACGCGCCGACCGCGGGGCTATGTGGTTGCCGCATCGCGTGTTAGCTGGTCACCCGCCCGCGCCGACAGCAGTGCCGCGGCGTGCTGCTAGCGTCATCAGCTTGACGATACGTGAATCGAAAATGCATCATTCGGCAAACTCGTGCGCGCTTGCGGTGCTTGTGGGAAAGTTACAACCGGCAAGAGCGACAAACTTCGCCTCGATCGCAAGTTTGCCAAAGCGTGGCACGCCCAGAAGGGGCGTGGCAACTAGATGCGCCGAAAACCACGCCCTTCGCAAGCTCAGGGACGTGCCACCCAACTTTTCTTGCCAAGTGCCGTGTTTTCAACTGGCACTGGACGATCCAGTGACCCGCGCTGCCGTTTGCAGACTGCGCCGAGACGCGGTTTGAATTACCGTGTCGCTCATTCCGACCGCGTCAATCGAGCCAGTGTTTCGCTTCCAAACGCTCAGGGCCATATTGCTCCGTGAGTTTCAGTTGACCTTCTTCGCGGTCATGAATGGACCATTCGAATCAAGCTGCTGTAAGTCACCATTGCTGTTGAACAAGTAGAATTCGCCATTACCGCGATCTGGTTTGTAGTCGAAGCGGCGGCCGCGTTGCGAGGGCGTTTCAACTAACTCCGATATTCCGGCGCTGCCATCTTTGTACTTATTCTCGGCCTTGCTGAACAATTGTCCGCTGTCGCTCGTAGGAATCCCTTGAATGGAGTTTCTTTTCCTACGCGATGGAGCGAATCATGGCAGCGAGCAAGAGCAAGGCGGCGAAGAAGTTGTATCGAGTGGCCAATTGGCGTGAATACAACGAGTCGCTGGTCCGCCGGGGCGACGTGACGTTCTGGTTTTCTGAAGACGTCATCCAGGCCTGGACGCACGAGAACCCCGAAGTGCGGCGCGGCCGGCCCTTTACCTACAGCGACCTGGCGATCGAAACGCTGCTGACAATCCGCGAATTGTTTCGCTTGCCGTACCGCCAAACCGAGGGCTTGGGCCGGGCCTTGACCAAACTGATGGGCGTCGACGTGCCGATCCCGCATCACACGAGCCTGGTGAAACGAGCGGCCAAGTTGGACGTGGCGGTCGCGTTGACGCAGGTCCGCGGGCCGGTTGATGTCGTCGTCGACAGCACGGGTTTGAAGGTTTATGGCGAAGGCGAGTGGAAGGTCCGTCAGCACGGCGTCGAGAAGCGGCGCGACTGGCGCAAGATTCACCTGGCGGTCGACGCCGATTCGCACACGATCCTGGCCGAGTTGACGACCGACTCCCGCACGTCGGACGCCACGGCGGCGTTGCCGCTGCTGGAGCAGATCGATGCCCAATTGCAGACGGTCTACGGGGACGGCGCCTACGACCAGCAGAAGGTTTACGACGCCCTGGAACAGCGCGGGGCCTGCGCGATCATCCCGCCCCGCAAGGACGCCCGGCTCAGCTCCAGAGCGGACGCATCGCCGGACCGCAACGACGCGATCCGGCAGATCGCCCGCCACGGCAGAAAGGCCTGGAAAAAGAGAAGTGGCTACCACCGCCGCAGCCTCGCCGAAACGGCAGTCAGCCGACTGAAAACCGCTTTCGGCGAACGCCTCAAGAATCGCGAACCGCCCCAACAACGAACCGAAGTCGCCCTCCGATGCAAACTCCTCAACTGGTTCGTCATGCTCGGCATGCCAATTTCAATGATGATTTAGGAAGCAAGGCCC
>JBGSYU010000265.1:0-12224 GCA_041750715.1 Lacipirellula sp. | reverse complement strand
TCGACGCCAGCGGCAACCAGTCCTGAGGTTGACGTCTACGCCGGCGGCACGTCGGCGCGAATCAACTTCTCGGTCGGCGCCGATCCCGATCAATCTTCTGGTGTCAGCCACGACACGCTGGCGCAGTTGCTTCAAGACGCGTTGAAACAAGCGGGCCATTCCGATGCCGCCTTTACGCTAAGCAATCCCGAGTACAGAGACGGCAGCGGCAGCATTCGCACGTTTAACGACTGGGAGGTCAAACTGGCGCTCCCCGAGTCGGAAGCCCGCACCGCGTTCGACGTCCTGCAAGCGTCCACCAACGATCGGCCCGTGTTTCCGCTGTCGAACAAGATCGGCGGTCGCGTTGCGGGCCGGATGGCGACTGATGCGATTGCAGCGGTCCTGCTCTGCCTCGTTGGCATCATCGGCTACGTCTGGTTCCGTTTCCACGGCGTGATCTACGGCATCGCCGCCGTGGTGGCGCTCCTTCACGACGTGCTCGTTACGCTTGGATTCGTCGCACTGTCTTCCTATTTCGTCGATTCGGCGGAACCGCTGGCGTCGATGCTGTTGGTCAACAAGTTTCAAATTAACCTGGTGCTCGTGGCGGCGTTTTTGACGATCATCGGCTATTCGCTCAATGACACGATCGTGATCTTCGACCGCATTCGAGAAGTCAAAGGCAAGAGCCCGCGGCTCACTCGCGATATGATCAATCTGGCCGTCAATCAGACCTTGTCGAGAACAATTCTCACCTCGTTCACGACGCTCACGAGTACCCTGGTGCTGTACATTTTCGGCGGCGACGGAATTCATGCGTTCGCATTCGCGCTGTTGGTCGGCTTCATCGCCGGGTGCTACAGCACGATCTACATCGCCAACCCGGCGCTGATGTGGCTTGCCGAGCGCTTTGAGGGCTCAGCCGCCAGGCCATCGGCGAAGGCGGCCTGACCGCAAGCGACGATCGACGACGTCCCAACCGATCAGTGTGCGAGGGAGCCGGCAGGCTTTGCGCGACCGTCGCGGTTGGCCGCGACGTCGCCCTTCTCTGGGAGCCTTGCTGCACGAAACTAAACCGTCGGGCACAGTTCGCCGATGCTGATGATAAAGCCGTCCCGCGCCCGTGCGTCATATCGGCCGTCAATCCCTCCCCTAGCCCCTCCCTTCAAGGGAGGGGGATATCGCGCGTGGTCACGCGTCGACAAAAGCTGTTCGCGGCCGGAATCGTACTGGCTCTCGGGTTCGGCCTGGCGTGGCCGCTGCGCCGCTCCACGCCACTGCCAACATCGTCGTCGAGAATCCCCTCGCCTACGGTCGAGGCTCAAACGCTCCTGCAACCGGTAGTCCTCGACGTGCAATCGCCGGCTTTTTCACCGGAGGCATTGGATGCGGCGACAACGATGAGCACGCCCGCCCCCAGCAATGCAGTTCGCGACCCATTCGCCGCAGCACAGCCGAATTCGGCAGAAAACATGGCGCCCCGGTCCGCGTACAGCACAATCTCCGATGGCGCCGGGCCGCCGCCCGCGGCGCGTGAGGAAGCGGAATCGGACCAGCGAATCCACGTCGTCCATCGGGGCGACTCGCTCGACCGCCTTGCAACTCGGTATCTTGGCGACGCGGCGCGTGCTCTAGAGATTTTCGACCTCAACCGCGAGGTGCTCAAGAATCCTCACTTACTGCCGATTGGCGCTGAGCTGCGAATTCCTCCGGACGCACTCGACGCAAAAAACTGAAAACGCTTCTTACGGAATGTCATTCTGAGCGAAGCGAAGAACCTAGAACGCCGCTAGATCCTTCGCTTTGCTCAGAATGACGGTGGCAAAGCACACCGCAGTAACGCTCCAGGGACTAGCGCTTCACCCGCTGCACCCACGGAAACTCGCGGCTGCCTAACCTCGCTTCGATGAAGTTGGCGACCTTCGGCCCCATACCGAATCCGCGGCTGTTAAGCAGCTTCGTCCCTTGCAATTGGGTATCGGGGTCGTAGACGAAAAAGTCCTTCCGCAATTGCACCTGGTCGGCAGGCGGTTCTGGGTGAAATCGCGCGAATATTTTGCGGATATTTTCGCAGTCCTTCGCGATCTTCCGATCGGCGCTGCCATATGCCAGAAAGATTGAAAGTTCGCGTTGCACGGGCGCGAACTGCATCGCATCCCGCAGGATCAGCCCGCGGTAGTTCCACTGCGGCGAAAACAGCACCAGGGCCTTCACATCCTGCCCCTGTTTTCTCGCGGCCAGCGGCGGGGCGGCCCAATCTCGCGCGGCCCACAGAATCGCCACGTTCGCCCCCATGCCGCTGCCCATAACGCACAGCTCGTTGAGATTCAGCATGCCCGCGTCATTCTGCTCCACCAAAAAGCTGCGGACCGCTTCCATGTCTTGTAACACCATGGCCTCATAGTCCTCGAGCTTGAAGCGCGCCGAGTCGAGCTTGAGGGCCGTGCCATCTGGCGCATATGCATTCTTGCTTTGGCCGTGCCCGCGGAGATCGACCGTCACCACGGCCCGCGATGCGATCTTGGGCGCCGTGGCGCTCTCGGGCGGCCGCGGGTTTTGCAAGTCCAAGGCCAGTGGATTAAACACGGCTCGCGTTTCGGCGAAATCGTGCAACATCACAATGGGCACGGCCTCCCGCCCGGCGTTGCTCGGATAGTACGTCAGCTTCAGTTGCACCCCATCCTTGGTGGTGACGGCCACGTCGATCGGCGGTGCAACCCGTTGCCCGGGCGTTTGAGCGACTGCGGCGTCCATCGGCGGCATCACGCCCACGGCGCAAACCGCGGTCAAAAGTCCCCGTTGCAGACAATGCCTGATCATTGCAAGTACCCAAGAGTGATCGTCCTCGACCGTCCTATAATAACGCGCCCAGCGGTTGGTTTCACGCTGCCCCCACAGCTTCGAGCGGGAGTCATTGCGAAGCTTTCCTTGCTCGGGGGACGGATTTGATCCACAATCAAAGTAGATTGGACTTCTTCCCAAGAACGCTTATGTCCCCGCTCAGCCCCAGCTCCGACGCGGCCGACTTCGTCGATATCGACGCAGATCGACCGATTCCCTTGGTCGACGGCGAATCGGCCGCCTGGGCGGCCAGCTTGCTCGTTCACCTCCTGGCTCTCGCCGTGCTGACGGCCGCTTCACTGGCGCTGCCGGCAAGCGATGCGTCGATGGACTTGGCTCTGGCGCCGATGGATTTGGTCCAAGCGGAAGAGCTTCCTCAGGAATTCATGTCCAGCGACGTGGTGGACGAGGAAATAGGCGCCCTGGCGATCGGCGGGCAAGACGGCGCCCAGGGCGCCGCGGCCCAGTTCAGCGAGCAGTCCGTAGTGGTCGAACAAACCGACCTGCTCGACATGACGGCCGATCGAGTGGCCGTCGAACTCGATATGGAAGTGGCCCGCGGACCGGAGTTCTCGACGTCGATTCCCGTCCAGGGCGCGAGCAGCGTCGGCGCCACCGGCGCCGAGGGCGCCATCGATCGATTGACGCACGAGATTCTGGCGTCGCTCGAGCAGCGGCCCACCATGGTCGTCTGGTTGTTCGACCAATCGGGCAGCTTGCGAGCAGAGCGTACCAAGATTGTCGAACGATTTCGCAGAATCTACGAAGAACTGGGCGTCATCGACGCCGCCGACAATCCCGCGTTTCGCCGCCACAGGGACAAGCCGCTGCTAACGGCAGTGGTCGGCTTTGGCTCGGAGCCACGGATGCTCGTCAAGGAGCCGACCGATCGGATCGAGGAAATCGAAGCGGCCGTCAAGTCCGTCATGGATGATGAGTCGGGCCAGGAGAACGTGTTTAGCGCGGTGGCGATGGTCGCCGAAAAGTTTCGCTCCTTTCGCTCCGCAAAGAACGGTAGGCGACACGTCATGATCGTCGTGTTCACCGACGAGGCGGGCGACGACACGGCCGGCTTGGATGCGACGGTTGATATTTGCCGCAAGAACGCGATGCCCGTGTACGTCGTGGGTCGTCCTGCTCCGTTTGGTCGCGAGACGGCTTATGTCAAATACATCGACCCCGATCCGAAATTCGATCAGCGGCCGCAATGGGTGCCGGTCCGCCTCGGGCCCGAGTCGCTCATGCCCGAACTGCTTAAACTGCGATTCACCCAAGGCGGCGAAGAGGAACTGCTCGACTCGGGGTTCGGCCCCTACGCGCTCACGCGGCTCTGCTACGAAACCGGCGGGCTGTACTTCACGGCTCATCCGAACCGCGTAGTTGGCCGGGCCGTCAGCGGCGAGGAAACTAAAAACCTCTCGGCGCATTTCGCCGCGTTCTTCGCGGGCGACGCCATGCGGCGTTACCAACCAGACTACGTTCCTGTGCAGGAATACATGCGGCTACTTCAAACGAACCGCGCGCGGCGAGCACTTATCGCCGCCGCAGAAATGACGTGGACCTCGCCGATGGAGAACGTGCGACTCCGCTTCCCCAAGCGGGACGATGCGGAGTTGGCCCAGTCGCTGTCGATTGCGCAGCGTTCCGCCGCCATTCTGCAGCCGAAGGTCACCGCCATCTGCGAAGTGCTGCTTGCCGGCGAAGAGGATCGCCCGTCGCTGAGGGAACCACGCTGGCAGGCGGGATACGATCTGGCCCTCGGTCGCGCGCTAGCCATCAAGTCGCGGACCGACGGATACAATCTCATGCTCGCCGAAGCCAAGCAGGGCATGTCGTTTAAGAACCCAAAGAACAACACCTGGGTCTTGCGCTGCGACGAGCATTTCGCCGCGAGCGGCCTGGAAAATATTGCCGAGAAGGCGCGCACGTACCTTACAGCGGTCGTGCAGGACCATCCGGGCACGCCTTGGGCGATGCTCGCGGAACGAGAGTTGGCGACGCCTTTGGGATGGCGCTGGGATGAGGATTTCACGCCGATCCCGCCACGGCAGGATGGCAAGGGCAACGGGCGGCGTCGGCCAGAGCCAATGGTTCCCCAAGGCCCGCCGCGCCGCAACCCGCCGCCGCTGTAGCTCTCTTAAGCGTTCAGCTTTTGGCAACCAGCTAAACTCGGCATGTAGGGATCACATGCCCCTTCTAATTAAAACACCAATAGCTTCATAGCCCATCTGCCAATGATTTCTCGGTTCTATTGGGGTTAAAACGCTTGAGAACATGGGCGGGGCTAGTTGCGATGTCCACATTCCGCATTCACCTGCTCGCGCCCTAGCTGATCCACGCGATCCGCCACCAAGTTAGAAAGCAAGACTAATGAGAACCACCATCCCGTTCGCTCTCCTCTTAGCAGCACTCTCGTGCATGTCCGCCGCCCAGGCGGCCACGATCGACACGGTCCACATCGGCAATCCCGGCAATGCCGGCGATCCGCAATCAGGCGGCCCCTTTGGCGCGGTCGCCGCCAAGTATCACATTGGCCGGACGGAGGTCACCAATGCCCAGTACGTGGAGCTGCTCAACGGCGTCGATCCGACGGGCGCCAACACGCTCGCTCTCTACAGCAGTAGCATGTCGAGCGACGCCCGCGGCGGGATCAACTTCAACGGCGGCGGGGCCAACGGCTCGAAGTGCGAGATCAAAGCGGGCCGCGACAACAACCCGATGGTGTTCGTCTCCTGGTACGACTCGATCCGCTTCGCCAACTGGCTCCACAATGGCCAGGGAAGCGGCGACACGGAGAACGGCGCCTACACGCTCGGCACATTGGGCGCGGGCGGCATACCCACGGCAGGCAACAGCATCACCCGCAACGCGGGCGCGCAGTGGTGGCTGCCTAGCGAGAACGAGTGGTACAAGGCCGCCTACCACAAGAACGACGGCGTCACCGGCAACTACTGGGACTACCCCACGTCGACCGACGCCGTGCCCTTCAGCGACCAGCCGCCGGGCAGCGGCGCGCCGACCCCATCCAGCACCGCCAACTTCTTCAAGAACGATTCCATCGCCAACGGCTACGACGACGGCTATGCGGTGACCGGATCAACGAGCTTTCCGAGTGGCAATGCACTGACCGACGTCGGCGCTTACACGCTCTCGGCCAGTCCCTACGGCACGTTCGACCAAGGCGGCAACGTGTTCGAGTGGAACGAGGCCCTCGTTTCGTCGTCTTTCCGCGGTTTTCGCGGCGGTTGGTGGAACAACAACTCGAGCATCCTGCTCGCGTCGAGCCGGAGCTTCGTCAGCCCGGCGGTCGAGAGCGACAGCATTGGTTTTCGAGTCGCAAGTATCCCTGAGCCAACTACAATGCTGCTAGGAGCTATGGCTAGCGTAGGACTATTGCTGCGGAGGAGACGTTAGGCTAACCCTTTACTCTTGATCTCTTTTTCCCTTTATCTTTCCGCTCCTCTTCCAATCCCTCCGGGATTGTCGTGCGTTGGCATCCCGAAGGGATTGCATCTTTCAGCCCAGGGTTGGTCGCCCTGGCGACCTACCCTGGGTCACAGTTCTGCCCGCATCGCCAACCTTGAAAGGGTTGCATCGAACGCGGCGGAGAGCATGCAACCCTTTCAGGGTTGGTACGGCATGGCCTGTCGCGCTCCCAGGGTAGTCCGCCGTGGCGGACAACCCTGGGCTGAATGACGCAATCCCTCCGGGATTGTCGGGCGTTGGCATCCCGAATTCGCGTTCCCAAGGTAGCGGCTTCGCCGCAGCCCTGGGCTGAACGACGCGATCCCTCCGGAATTGTCGTGCGTTGGCATCCCGAAGGGATTGCATCTTTCAGCCCAGGGTTGGTCGCCATGGCGACCTACCCTGGGTCAGCTGTCCCAGGGTAGTCCGCCGAGGTGGACAACCCTGGGCTGAATGCTGGAACCCCGTTGGGGTTAATCGCGGCGGTTCGTGGAACAACAACTCGAACAACTTGCACGCGTCGAACCGGAACAACGACAAGCAAGACGAACGAGAACAACAACATTGGGGGATCGCGTCGCGAGCCCCTGGAACGAGCAAGGTGCGCGAATGTTCGCGGTCATGAATGGCCAGAATCGGCAAGGTGAACAAAAAAAGCCTTGCCGGCCGTGCTAGGCTCAGGGACTACCCGGCTGCGCGTGCGTGTCGGCATGGGGCCGGCAGGCGAATAACGTGCCGAAGCGGCCGTGGTGAGTAGCCCCAGCGGCGAAAAGCGCGGCCGCTTGTTTTCGGCTGGCGATTGGCGCGTAGTTCGTGGAAGGGTTGTTGCAGAGGGGTGCTCAGTCGACGAAAAACATGGTCTTGCACTCCGTAGTCAACGGCGCTGCACAAACTGAGAAAACTGCGTTTAGGACGCGTGCCGCAGTACCCGTGTAGACTGTCACTGATTCGCCACTGCGTCCAGCGCGAAATCCGCGTTGGGATTGTGCTTGTAAAAGTGCTCCGAGATCTGCGTCGAAAGGACCTCCACGAACTGTCGTTCGAACGCTTGCACCGGCTTGTCGGATGCCGGAATGCCGCTGTTTCTCGGGAACAGCACCTGGCCCAGCCTCCGGTCCCACAGCAGCTTGTCGCGATTCTCCATGTCGTAGACGGAAATCGCGATATCGGCGGACCCTTGATACAGCGTCTTGCCTTTGAACAGTTCGAATTGGTCGAGCTCGATGTATACGATGCGCGTCGCTTTCACGGCGCGGCCAAGGTCCTTAAAATTCTCCCAGTCCTGTTCGTCGACCCAGTTGTCGACTTCCTTCGGACTGACGATTTCGATGCCCTTCACGTTTTTCTCGAGCATCGCGCTGACTCGGGCGCCGATCGCGCGCGCTGCGCCGGCGTTGCGGTATTCGTAAGAAGCCGGCGGACGACACAGCACGACGACACGCTGCTTCTCGAGCTCGGCGCACTCGGCAGGCACGACGTTGCCGCCCTGCCACATGTAGATGCTGGTCGCCAGCAGCGTGTGGATGCAGCCGGTTGAGGCCAGGCACGCGAGCGCGAGGCCGCCCGCGGCCGCCCAGTTGTGCGTAAGTCGGAAGGCGCCGTCCATGCTTCTTTCCTTAAATGTCGAAAAGGTTCAACCGGTTACGAGCCATCGCGCCCAGTCGAGGGCCGTCACCGTCAGCCACGCGCCGCTGATCGCTAGCAGCACGGGCACGGTCGGGCGTCCTCCCAACCATCTCCCTGCGATCGCCGAGGCGATTGCCCACGGCGCCGCCATAATCGTCAATCCAAATAACGCGAGTCCGCCGCCGCTTGCCGCGAGAGCCGAGCGAGCGTGTCCCCATGCGGCGTGCGACCAAGCGGTCGTCATACCGCACGTCGGGCGCCGCTAGCCGGTCACGCTAGCGAATCCGCACAGCGCCAGGCCCAACTGCTCGTGAGTTCCGAATCCGCGAAAGTTCGGGTCCAGTCCTCGCCCCGTCGCCATCAGGAATACCGACGCCAGGCCCAATGCGGCCAGCAGCGGCCTTCCTCATGGCGAGAGAGGGCATGGATCGTTCACGCGAATCTCCCGCGCGGTACTACCGCAATCGGGCCGGAGAGTAACGAGTAAGGTCAGCGGCCACAAGAGGAGTTGCGCTGCACCCCGTGGCGTGTGGCGTGCTGAATTCGCCGGCGCCGAGACGGCCCGGCTCGCGCAGGTCACATTTGCCGCGACGCAGACCAGGGACGATCGCGAGGTTCTGCGGGACGCTGGCTGGGAGCTTCTCCTCGGCAGCCGCCCAATTGAACACGCGGACCACTCACCGCATGATCTCATTGACGTACTTGCGGCTTCGGTCGGCAGAGGCGACGTGTTGCCGAACCGCCTTGAACTGCAGAACGCCAAATTCAACCGCGACCTTTCGGCCGTACAGCTCCCGTAATGGGCGGATTGCTCGCATGAGCTGGGCGTATTCACCATGAGCGTTCTTCCCATAATAGCCGGCGGCGTACTTCAGGTAATCTGCCAGCAGTTCGACGATGGTGACAGCCTGCTCGGGCGAGCCAAGCGCCAGTGAGCGACCCGACGAAAGCCATTCAGCGATCAGTCGATCGTATTCGATCTTGCTGGCCTTCGTCCGGTGCGGGCCGAGGTAATAGTCACGGGCATTGATCGTAACAATTGCTTGTCCGGACGCGCGGTGCTTTCGATACCGCGGAAGATGATTGGCGGACCAGGGCATGTGCAGGTCTCCCAGGAATTGACCCAGAAACGGTACCTACCGTCTCTGAACCAGGGGAAACGCCGCACTGCCGACCATCGGCAGGTATCAAAAAGTGTTGATTCAGCGTGCTTTACAATGAGTGGGCGATGCAGGACTCGAACCTGCGACATCTACCTTGTAAGGGTAGCGCTCTAACCAACTGAGCTAATCGCCCGTACCGTGAATTCTAGGGTCTGCGGATGGTCTCTCAAGCCTCACTTGCATAATATTTGCACTAAATCCGCCCGATAACGTGCAAGTGGAGTAATTCGATGGGACGCACGGCACGCCCTTGGCATCGTAAGCATGACGGCTGGTGGTACGCAACGGTCCTTCCCGGAACGCCCGCCACCAAGCTGCTCAAAGCTCCCAAAACGAAGGCCAACGAGCGTAAGGCGTTTGACGCTCTCAGCCGCCTGCAGGTTTCCACCAATCCCAATGCCACGTTCGACGAGGAACCTGCGGCAGACCTGATCGAGGCTTTCCTGGACCACTCTAACAACCATCATAAGGCCACGACGTATCGCACGTATTGCACTCATTTGAATTACTTTGCCGAATTCTGCGGCCGGGTTCCCTGTAGGCAGCTCACGCTTTCCCACGCCGAGACGTTTCTAACCAAGCAGGCGGAAAAGAAGTCCCGTTCGCGGGTGTCGACAGTCACAATCCAGAACGGCCGCTACAAAGGCACTATCCGGAAACACGTCGTCAAACTCCAGCCGTGGGGCAAGAATCAACAGGCGACTTTCGCGAAGTCGCTCCGGTCCTGCTGGAACTGGGCGGTCGCGGCTCAGAAAGTGTCCACCAACCCGTTTGCCACGTTGAGCCGACCCTTTGTCGCAACTCGACAACAGATTGTTTCCGCCGAAGTGCTGGACCGAATGAGCGCTAGCGCCGACGACGCTTTCAAGAATGTGCTGGTCGCGCTGCGTAACACCGGCTGTCGGCCCTCGGAGATCGCCCGACTTACGGCCGCAGAAGTCGACATGGCCGCGTGCTGCTGGGTGCTGCCCATCCACAAGACCGACAAAGACGGACAGCCCCGCATCGTCTGGCTCAACGAGACGATGGTAAAAACCACCAAACGCTTGATGAAGGAAAACCCCTCCGGCCCTCTGTTCCGAAATGCTCGAGGAACGCAATGGACGAAGAATGCAATCGTACTTAGATTTTCCCGGCTGCGAGCGAAGCTTGGACTGCCTAAAGGAACAATTGCCTATGCCTTGCGGCATACCTTCGTGACCGAGGCGCTTGTCAACGGCGTCCCCATGGCGATGGTCGCAGAATTGGTCGGGCATAAGAACGATCGCCTGATTCGCTCGACCTACGGGCATCTGCGGCAGAAATCCAAGTTCATGCAAAGCTTGGCCGAGACCGCTACCCGCCGACCCTCCTGACGTGCTTGTACTGTTTTGGCGCCGGCGAAGTGCTGCTGCCTTCCAAGTACTCCTGAAGCTGTTCGGGACTGATGCGTATCGCCGCGCCGATGCGGTAGCACCGCAGTTTTCGCAGCGCAATTTCCTTATAGACGATGCCCAGCGAGACGTTGAGTTTTTCTGCTATGACCTTAACTGTGTGCATACTCACCTCTCGACGTCCGACAACCGCCCTACGATTCACCAGGGTTTGTAGGGTAATCGGCAACCCACCGAACTACGTCCGCCCTTCGCCACCTCACCGAGCCGCCAAGTCGCAGGGGCGGCGGAAGGCGATCGCGCAGGCGGTGCAACGATCGCGGTGAAATCTGCAGCATAAGAGCCAACTCTGCGGCATTCAGCAGCAGGGGCTCAATGTCTCGGTTGCGATTCATGGGTTTCTGCATCGTACGACCTGGGCTTTACTAGTCGGGCAGCCCTACTTTTTCAATCTACCCCGTTGCCCAGTCCCGTTCGGTGCCTTTGCCGAGCTCCTGCCCCGCTATCATATCACGGCGCTCTGCCAGCCCGTTCGCAATCGCCTTGGGGACTACTAGCGTTCCCACTCTTGCTCGCGTTCGCATCCCTGCTCCCCGAAGCGCTCGTCCACGAGAGCTTCCCAATCAACGTTCCGCTCCGTCTGCCGTCGAAAGTCGTTTGACAACTCGTCCCGTCGCGACGAATCGAAATCGCCAGCGAAATCCAGCTCCCGCTCGTCGGGAATGCCAATCGTCCGCTCCTGCTGGTCTCCCTGCCGCGCCGACGACTTCGCCGCTTCCATCTCCGAGTGAACCTCGTACTCCAAGGCGCCCCCCGGCGTGTAATCGAGCGTCAAGTGTTTTTCAGTCGGCTCGTCGACCGGCTCCCACTCGGCCGCGTCATGCTCCAGATGCCAATCGGGCTCGGCGCCACGATCCGCCTTCTCAAAATGCCGGCCGACGTCCGGCGCCCCGCTCGTACTTTCAGTGCCCATGCCAAAATCTCCCGAATGACCGCTTAAGGCGTCTGCCCATACTGATACCGGCTCAGCCGGTCGTCGTACTGGCCCTCAAGCGGCAGTCCTTGAAAGCGGGCGCCTTCCCGCGTGACGATATCTTTCACGGTCAATCGCTCAACGCGCATCGTCGGCATGGAACCGCCGACGAGGATCCCCAAATTGCTGCGGATATTGAGTTGGCGAAGGATTTGATCGGGAGTCATCACGTCGACGGTCGTCGTCTCGACGCTGCCGTCGCGGCGGCGCCGCCGCTTCGTATATTGCCCGAGGCGCCGCGATAGCTTCTCTGCGGTCGCTTGATCGTTGACGCCGAAGAATTGCAGGATCGAGCACGCTTCGAGCTCCTCAGCTCCGGCTTGTCCGAGAGTTTCGACCACGGATGGCCAGCTTTGGAACATGAGCCAGAGTTTGACGCGCGCGTCGCGTAGAACCGTCGGCGCCTTGGCGATCGCGGACACGCCCTGAAGATATTGGCGTGCCTCGTCAACGACAAACAGCGTAGGGATCGACGGCCGCTTGAGCTTCGTTTGAAGAATCTGGAGACTCAATTCGGCATGGGCGCGGAAGATGGGCAGCGCCGCGCGCATGCTTGCCGCATCGCGTGGCAGAACGTGGAAGACGGTGACGGGAGCGTTATCGTTGCCGACGTCGTGGTAGCTGAAGTCGGGGAGACCTTCCAGCATCTTCGAGAATTGGGGATCGAGGACAGACGCACAGTTCGTTTGCAGCGTGCTGCGAAAGCTTCCAAGCAATCTGTCCCCCATACCGATGATCTGC
>JBGSYU010000264.1:0-9016 GCA_041750715.1 Lacipirellula sp. | reverse complement strand
GGAGAGTGAGCCAACGGGTGTCTTTCATGAGTCGTCCTTTCTAAGCCCAGTCGCGGATCGTGGTGCAGACGCCATGACGAGCAGGCGATTCGGGATGCGGCTATTCTCATTAGCGCCTCCCTCCCCTGCGCCTATCGCGTGGAGCTTTTTGCGTGATTTTTGTCCAACAGAGACGCACTTGGCCCGTAGAAAACCGATAGCTCGCTTCCGGATCGGTGCTCGTTCAGCAGATGCGGGGTAACGGATCGCCGATCAACATATCCACGACGCGAACGCCTCCGTACAGCGCTTTGGCCATTACGCGGGGGTACTTGCCCTCGATTATTCCACCGAGGATGCAGGCTCGCTCGCCTCCCGGCGTCGACTGGAGCGCTCGAAGGGCCGCGTCTGCCTGGTCGGCTGCGATGACGGCGATGAACTGACCTTCATTGGCGACTTGCAGTGGGTCCAACCCTAGCAGCTCGCACGCCCCGCGGACGGCGTCGTCGACGGGGACCGCCTCTTCCTCGATCGAGATGGTGACCGACGCGTCGCGCGACAATTCGTTGAGCACCGTGGCCACCCCTCCCCGGGTTGCGTCGCGCATCCATTTCACGCCGGTGCCAACTCGGTCGACCAGCGCGGCGGTCAGGTCGAGCACCGACCGCGTGTCGGAGCGGATGTCGGCCTCGATATCGAGCTCCGCGCGCGCCAGCATGATGGCCATGCCGTGACTGCCGATCGGTCCCGAGAGCAAGATGCGATCGCCAACCTCGACGCGGCCCGGGGCGAGGTCCGCGCGGGCGTCGATCAATCCGACGCCGGTCGTGCAGATGTACATTCCATCGGCCTTGCCATGCTCGACGACCTTAGTGTCGCCGCCGGCGATCGGGACTCCCGCCCGCCGGGCTGCCGCCGCCATCGCCTCGACTTCTTCGCGCAGCACCTGAGACGACAAACCGGCTTCCAGAATGAATGCGGTCGTGATCGCCAACGGCTTCGCACCGGAGACTGCAAGGTCATTCACCGTCCCGTTGATCGCCAACTCTCCGATCGACCCGCCGGGAAAACGCAGCGGCTGGACGACGAAGCTATCGGAGGTCATCGCCAAACGGCCCGCCGGCAGTTCGAGCGTGGCCGCGTCGGCCATCGCATCGAGCCAGGGGTTCGAAAAGGCGCGTTGGAACAAGCCTTCGACGAGCCGCCGGGTCGCTTCGCCCCCTGCCCCGTGCGGCATGGCGATGTGCTTGTCGAGAAACGTGGCGCCGGCGGCGCGGCCGTCAACCTGCGTGAAACCTGACGCCATCGACGCGCCTCCGCCGTCTTACTTGTAGCCGCGGTCTGCGACCCCAGTGCGGCCTCACAGAGGCCGCCTACAGAATCTCAATGGCTGAGAACCGGAAGCTCCCAGCGAGCATACTTGTAGTGAGCGGCACATGCACCTTCCGAGGAGACCATCAGCGCACCGATGGGACGCTCGGGCGTGCATTCGATGCCGAACAGCTTGCACTGGTGCGGCTTGAGCACCCCTTTAAGCACCTCGCCGCACTGAGCCGCTTTGGGGTCGGCCACGCTAATGCCGCGGATATTCATCGTTTGTTCCGCGTCCCACGCTGCGTAACTCTCGCGAATCCGCAATGCCGATTGCGAAATGAATCCCAGGCCGCGCCACTCGAAATGGGGTCTAACTTCAAACACCTCGGCTAAAACCTTGAGAGCCGCCAGGTTCCCCTCCCACGGCACAACACGGCTGTACTGGTTTTCCACCGTCGCTACGCCGCGGCGCAGTTGCCGTAGCACCATCACCAGCGACTGCAGAATGTCCACCGGCTCAAATCCTGACACGGCGATCGGACAACCGTAGTCCCGAGCGATGAATTCGTACGGCCGGCATCCGATTACGGTCGAAACGTGCCCGGGACCGATGAAGCCGTCGAGCCGCATGTCGGGCGAATCGAGCAGCGCGCGGATCGCCGGTATGATCGTGACGTGATTGCAAAACACGGAGAAGTTCGTGACCCCCAGCGCTTTCGCCTGCATGAGCGTCAACGCCGTCGAAGGCGCCGTCGTCTCGAACCCGATCGCGAAGAAGACCACCTGGCGGTCGGGGTTTTTTTGAGCCAGTTTCAGCGCGTCGAGCGGCGAGTAGACGAAGCGGACGTCGGCCCCGCGGGCCTTGCTTTCCAGCGGGCTGCCCAGCGAGCCGGGAACGCGCATCATGTCGCCGAAGGCGGTGAAAATGACATTGGGGTCGTTCGCCAGATCGAGACCGTCGTCCATGCGCCCCATCGGCAACACGCAAACGGGGCATCCCGGGCCATGAATCAACTCCACGTTCGGCGGTAATAAATCCTGAAGACCGAAGCGAAAAATGGCGTGCGTGTGGCCGCCGCACACCTCCATGATGCGGTAGTGGCGCTGCGGATCGGCCGTGGCGCGAATTTCGGCGAGCGTCTTGCCGATGACCTGCGGATCGCGGAATTCGTCAACGTATTTCATGACGCGTTCTCCGCGTCCACCTCGCTGGCCGCGAGTTCCTCGCGCGCCACGGAAGCTTCGCCCAGTTCCATCAGCATCGTCAGGCGGTCCTCGGCCTGCTCGGCGCTGATTTTACTCATCGCAAAGCCGACATGGATGAGAACCCAATCGCCTAGCTCCGGCGGATCGTCGTTGAGCAACTCGATGCTCACCTTGCGCCGCACGCCCAGAATGTCCACCGTGGCAGAACGGTGAATGTCAGGCAGAAGCTCGGTAACCTGCGCGGGGATGGCGAGGCACATCGGCTGATTATCCTCCGCGTCCGTTTGACTGCGAACCGATCAGAAGAGTCGCGACCCGCATCCTACGCTCGCCTTGGCCGGCCGTCCACAACATTCCGCGGCAATAAGTCTTGCCTTCGAGTGTTGGAGGCGCCAATCACGCGATGCCTAAGGCGATTTTGAGGCAAGCGTCGATTCGCGATGCAAAATCGCTCGGCAAACGCCCGATGCGGTGCTGAATCAACGATTCGTGAACCGTGTAAAGATTGGTAAACGTGACGGCTGAATCGAACCGAATTCCTGCCACTTTCCCTGCCGGCGATGGATGCTCAATCAGCAAATGCGTCGGTTCGGCTTCGGCTCGTGTGATGTTACGCGTAATCAGCGCCACGACCGTGGACGTCAGACGCCGATTTTTTTCGTCTGCTTGCACGACCAACGCGGGGCGAATCTTGGCGCCGCCGCCATCGCTGAACGGGTAATCCAACACGACGACGTCACCGCGATTGACTTTCACAACTTTTCCGCATGCGGATAATTGGACAAGTCATCCCAGTCCTCGGGTGAGACATCGGCGATTAGCGGATAAACCGCTCGGGGGTCAGGTTCATCGTCGGCGATGACGAACTGCTTGAGGCGTGCGTACTGATCAGCCAGCACGACGACCACGTTCGCGGTTGGGTCCGGCGTGGAAAAGTGCAATGCCTCGCCGCGCCTCAGAGTCGCCAGTTGATCGCCGTTCAGTGGAAGAGCTGGATTCATCCCCCTGATTTTAGCCCGCTAAGGCCCGGCGAGCAAACATATCAACCGGCGTTAAAGCGAGAGTTTCTGCGCGATGATTGACTTCCATTGTCGCGAGCGAGTAGATTACGCGAATCAGTCTTTGCCGATCGCTCAGTCCTTTCTCGTCTTTCGGGACTTCGATCATGCACGAGCTTTCGATTGCTCAAGCGCTCATTGAGATCGCCAGCGAGGCGGCGGCCCGCGACGGTGCTCGTCGCGTTCTTAGGCTCGCGGCGCGTATTGGCGTGCTGTCGGGCATCGTCAAAGAATCGCTGTTCTTTTGCTTCGAGCTAGCGGCTGAAGGAACCTTGTGCGAGGGGGCGGCGCTGGACGTGGAAGACGTCCAAGTCACCGTGATGTGTCCGCAATGCAACGCGGCGCGGGAATTGCCCGCAGCGAATCGTTTCCGCCTCGTTTGCCCCGCATGCGGGGGCGAGACGCCGAAGATTCTCCACGGTCAAGAGCTGGAACTTGCGTCGATCGAGGTTGAGCCGCGCAGTCGTGACTTGCCCGATAATGAAATCATCAAGGACGGCAAATCGTATGCAACCGCGAATACTTGAGTTGCGAACCAAGATTCTGAAAAAGAACGACGAACTCGCGCGCGAGATGCGCGAGGGCTTTGGACGCTCTGGGGTGTACGTGGCGAACTTCGTATCCGGTCCCGGCGCCGGCAAGACTGAGTTGCTCACGCGAACGCTCAGCCTTCTCAACCAAACCCACCGGACTGCCGCCGTCGTAGGCGACTTGGCCACCGAGAACGACGCCCGCCGGCTTTCGGCCAGCGGGTCGCCCGTTCGGCAAATCTTGACGGGGACGATGTGCCACCTAGAAGCCGAGATGGTTCGCGGCGCTATCGACGGCTGGGACGTCGGCGCGCTCGACTTCCTATTCGTAGAAAACGTGGGCAATCTCGTGTGTCCCTCGAGTTGGGATCTCGGCGAAGATTTACGGGTGCTCTTGTTCTCCGTGACGGAAGGCGAAGACAAGCCGCTCAAGTACCCGACGCTCATTAACACGGCGGACGTCGTGGTGATAAGCAAGATCGACTTGGCGGACGCGGTGGATTTTGACTTGGCACTCGCTTTGCGGAACGTGCGGGAAGTCCGCCCGGGGATTGACGTGTTCCAGGTCTCGGCCAAAACGGGCGAGGGGTTGGAGGGCTGGGTTGGCTACCTAGAACGGCAACTGGCCAAGAAGCGTGATTTAGGCAACGACACAGAGGAACTTCAGCCGATCGACGGGCTTCAAAAAAGTGACACGATAACGGAGCATGATTTCTCGACGGTGTAAGTGCCGCAACCTTCTCACGGTTGCGGAAAAACTTCGAATACAAGGAGTTTCGCAATGCACTTGGGAAATGGAGCAATAACGCCGGAGTGTGCGGCGGTAACGCTAGGCGTGGCCGCCATCGGTGCGGGGGTTGCCGTTGCCGCGGCTAGTCGGTCGGGGCTCGATCGAGATCGGGTGCGCACGGCCGCCGCCTTGGGCGCGGCGGTTTTCGCCGCGCAGATGTTCAACGTGCAGGTGCTGCCGTTCAGCTCGGTGCATTTGATCGGCGGCGTGCTGCTGGCGTGGATGCTGGGCCCGGCGATCGGACTGTTGACAATGACCGGCATTCTCGCGCTGCAAGCCGTGCTGCTGGGCGACGGCGGCCTGCTTTCGCTGGGGGCCAATGCGATCAACATGGGGCTGATCCCTACGATCGCGGTGGCCTTGGTGCGCAGCCAGCCGGCCGGCGGCGGCGCAACGCGGACAGCGCTCACATTGGCGCTAGCGTGTATTGCGGCAACGCTCTTCGCCGCGATCGCCATCGTCGTCGAAATATCCGTGGGCCGCACCGGCGCGGAGCTTGCAGGGCTCGGCGCCTTCACGTCGCAAATGCTTTGGTCGCACCTGTTGGCCGGCGTGCTGGAGGGGGCGGTCACGGTGGCGCTCGTCGGTGCGCTCGGCGGGCTCGTTGCTCGTCGCGAATCGTCGTCGTTGGTTCGGCTGACCCGCAATAGCGCGGGACTCGTTCTCGCATTAAGTTTGATCCTTGCGCTGCTCAGCGCTCCCGGGTGGGGCCTGGCTAGTGCGGCGCCAGACTTCTACGAAT
This sequence comes from Lacipirellula sp., assembly GCA_041750715.1. Lineage (GTDB taxonomy): Bacteria > Planctomycetota > Planctomycetia > Pirellulales > Lacipirellulaceae > Lacipirellula. Next base: position 3,397 of record JBGSYU010000264.1, on the reverse strand, counting down.
CCGCCGCCCAGTCTTTGCACGCCATTCCTTGAACCAAGTATTCTCGAGGGGTAATCATGGCCGAAGCCACTATTCCTTACGGACGAAAGACCCAGCGCCAGCCCGACGTCAAGGAAATTCACGTCGTGTGGATGACCAGCGGACTGGGCTGCGACGGCGATACCGTGTCCATCACTGCCGCCACCCAGCCAAGCGTCGAAGACGTGGTGATGGGCGCGATACCGGGCCTGCCCAAAGTGCATTTGCACAATCCCGTGCTGGCCTACGAAAACGGCGATGACTTCATGCAGTATTGGTTCAAGGCGGCCCGCGGTGAGCTGGATCCGTTCGTGCTGGTCGTCGAGGGATCAATCCCCAACGAGAAAATCAAGGAGGAAGGTTACTGGGCCGCCATGGGCAATGACCCCGACACCGGCGAGCCGATCACCACCAACGAATGGATCGACCGGCTTGCGCCGAAGGCGCTAGCGGTCGTGGCTGCCGGCACCTGCGCGACGTATGGCGGCATTCATGCCATGCAGGGCAACCCGACGGGGGCCATGGGCTTGGCAGATTATCTCGGGTGGGATTGGAAATCGAAGGCCGGCTTGCCGATCGTGAACGTGCCGGGCTGTCCCGTGCAGCCAGACAATTTCATGGAGACGCTGCTGTACTTGCTGTATCAGGTCGCTGGCCTGGCTCCGATGATTCCGCTCGACTCCGCCCTGCGACCCACCTGGCTGTTCGGCAAAACGGTTCACGAAGGCTGCGACCGCGCCGGCTACTACGAGCAAGGCGATTTCGCAAACGAGTACGGGTCGCCCAAGTGCATCGTGAAGCTCGGCTGTTGGGGCCCGGTGGTGAACTGCAACGTGCCCAAGCGCGGCTGGATGGCCGGCATCGGCGGGTGCCCGAACGTCGGCGGCATTTGCATCGGCTGCACGATGCCGGGCTTCCCCGATAAGTTCATGCCCTTCATGGACGAGCCTCCGGGCGCCCGAGCTTCGACAGGCGTTGCCTCAGTGCTTGGCAAAGCGATTACCGCTATGCGCCGAATCACGCTCAAGACGCTGGACAAAGAACCCAAGTGGCGCCATCCCGGCTCCGAGTTGACCACGGGATACGCCGCGAACTATTGACGCAGACTTATCGGCTCCAAGTAACCCAAACTTCGAGCTTTACAAGGCACTTCTTACCCCAGGGTATTGCCATGGCCACTGCCGTCCTTCCCAAACGAGAAGCCAAGTCCGGGACTGGAAAACTCATCGAAATGTCCTGGGATCCGATCACCAGGATCGTAGGTAGTCTCGGCATCTATACGAAGATCGACTTCGATAATCGCGAAGTGGCCGAGTGCTACAGCACCTCCGCGATCTTTCGCGGTTACAGCGTGTTCATGAAGGGCAAAGACCCGCGCGACGCCCATTTCATCACCAGCCGCATCTGCGGCATCTGCGGCGACAACCACGCCACCTGCGCCACCTACGCGCAGAACATGGCCTTCGGCGTCGTGCCGCCGGCGATCGCCGAATGGATCGTCAATCTGGGCGAAGCGGCCGAATACATGTTCGACCACAACATCTTCCAAGATAATCTGGTCGGCGTCGATTTCTGCGAGCAGATGGTCAAGGAGACTAATCCCGGCGTGCTGGCCAAGGCCGAAAAAACTCCCTCGCCGCACGCAGATCTCCACGGCTACAAAACGATCGCCGACATTATGCGGGCGCTCAATCCCTTCACTGGCGAGTTCTACCGCGAAACGCTGCACGTCAGCCGCTACACGCGCGAGATGTTCTGCTTGATGGAAGGCAGGCATGTGCATCCCTCGACGCTCTATCCCGGCGGCGTGGGCACCGTGCCCACCGTGCAGCTCTTTACCGACTACATCACGCGGTTGATGCGGTACATCGAATTCATGAAAAAGTGCCTGCCGCTGCACGAGGATCTGTTCAACTTCTGGTACGAAGCCCTGCCGGGATACGAACATGTCGGCGAGCGGCGCATCCTGCTGGGCTGCTGGGGTTCGTTCAACAACCCAGACGTTTGCGACTACACCTACAAACGCATGGACGAGTGGGGCAATGCGATGTACGTCACCCCAGGCGTCGTCGTCGACGGGAAGCTGGTCACCACCAATCTGGTGGACATCAACTTGAACATCCGCATCCTGCTCGGCAGTTCGTACTACGACGACTGGGCGGACAGCGGCGAGACGTTTGTCGACAAAGACCCGCTCGGCAATCCTGTCGATAAGCGCCATCCGTGGAATCAAACGACCAATCCGCGGCCGCAGAAACGCGATTTCAACGGCAACTATACCTGGGTAATGTCGCCGCGCTGGTATCACGCTCCGGAGAAGGCCCATCTGGCCCTCGACACCGGCGGCGGCCCGCTCGCTCGGTTCTGGGCCACCGCGCTCGCCGGCAAGGTCGACATCGGCTACGTTAAAGCCACGGGCCATAGCGTCAAAATTTACCTGCCGAAAACGGCGACCATGGGCGAGGTCGAGTTCGAGTGGAAGATTCCCAAGTGGAGTAACGCCATCGAGCGCGATCGCGCACGCACCTACTTCCAGGCGTATGCAGCGGCGTGCGCCCTCTATTTCACCGAGCGCGCGATGAAGGAGCTGTATGCCGGCCGCACGAAAACGTGGTCGGAGTTCACGGTTCCCGACGAAGCGATCGGCTGCGGTTTCCACGAAGCGGTACGCGGCGTGCTTTCGCATCACGTGGTCATTCGCGATAAGAAGATCGCCAACTATCACCCCTACCCGCCGACGCCCTGGAACGCCAACCCGCGCGACAGCTACGGCACGCCCGGGCCGTACGAAGATGCCGTGCAAGGAACGCCGATCTTCGAGGAAAACGGCCCGGACAATTTTAAGGGCATCGACATCATGCGTACGGTGCGCAGTTTCGATCCCTGCCTGCCCTGCGGCGTTCACATGTATCTCGGCAACGGGAAAACGATTGAGACGCAACACTCCCCGATGTTCGGACTGCAGCCGCATGGCTGAACAACGAGATGCGAGGTCTTGATCGGCGTGCTAAATGACTGGGAGACTGAGCGATGAGCACTGACAAAGACGAAGGCGCCCCCAAGCCGGTCCATCAGCCGGGCGCGCGAAAGGGCGAAGAAATCGTGCAAGACGAGGGAAAGGAGCCCGGCCGTCGCGATACGAGTAAGACGGGCGCCAACCGGCCTGCCGGTAAGTCCGACGCCCGAGACGCGACCAGCGTCGATCCCGAGGCCGCTGAGGCGCAGGATCCCAAGAGCACGAAAATGCCACCCGCCTGAGAACTGAATGTCCGAATCAAAACACGACCTCGCGCGCTTTGCAGAAATCGAGCAGTTGGTCAACTCGATTAGCGACATCCCCGATTCCGGCGCACGTTCCGTGTGCGTCGAGCTGCTCACG
>JBGSYU010000263.1:0-2295 GCA_041750715.1 Lacipirellula sp. | reverse complement strand
GCCGCAAGCGGGCTATTGCGGTTTTCGACGGGGGCGCTTGCGGCGTTCGGGGGCAGGGGGTTTGGCGGCGGCGTTGGGTTTTGCGGCGCGGCGGTCTTCTTTTTCGCGCTTTTCTAGCAGTCGGGCGACGTCTTCGGGGATGTCCTCGGGGCGTTTCATTTCGCAATCCTCGTTACGGCTTCTTAAGCCCGGGGCCGACAACCTCGTCTTGGCCAGGGGCGGGTAGTTCTTCGACGTTTGTGCTATCCCAGGCTTCGAACGGGATGGGATGGATCGAATCGTAGTTCTCGTAGACTTCCGGCAAATCCACGAGGTCGGCGGGCATGGCGCCTCCGTCGTACAGCCTGGCCTCGACCTTCGCCTGGTTGTGCTTATTGTGGTAAAGCACGTCGGAGAATTGGGGTTCGTAGGGGCGCGGGAAGCTGGCGATGGCGCCTTGAGTAAGGGGCGTTTCGGCACGCATCACGTCGAAATCGTGCCGCGCCAGCAAGACGGGCGAGTACGGCAGCACATGCGGGCGCAGCGTGACGATGATTTCCTGGCGTTCTTTCCTGACCTGCCTCCGTTGAAACAGGATTCCGAGGTACGGAATATCGCCGAGGTAGGGAATCTTGCTTTGAATGTTGTTGTCGCTTTCCTGAATCAGGCCGCCGATGACGACGCCTTGGCCGCTGGCGAGCAGTACGTCGGTCTCCATTTCGGTGGTTTCCTTGGTAGGATTGCCGGTCACCGGATCGATCGCGCCGGTGGACACCTGCGGATAAATCCGCATGATGACGCGACCGTCGCGCGTGATACGCGGCGTGACCGTAAGGACGACGCCGATGTCGAGGAACTGCACGCTTTCCAACGTGCTGGTCTGCGTAGTCGCGGTGACGCGGTAGCCGAGCTGGCCGCCGATTTGAATGCGCGACTCTTGGCCGCTGACGGCGTGAATGTTCGGCGAGGCGAGCGTCTTCGTATCCGTCGTGTTTTGGATCAGCTCGATGAGTCCGTCGAGTCCATTGCCGTCGGCCTCGATGAAGAACGCCGGCGAGGCGGAGGTCAACGGATTGACCGGCAGCGCGTTCGACGCGCCCACGCTGGCTAATCCCGCGGTGGTGAGCCGAACCTGGCCGGCGGACAGGCTGATGAGGTCTTTGAAGTTGACGCCGCTCTTACAGTCGTCGTCGAGATTCACCTGCAAGATGTGCGCTTCGATGAAAACCTGCCGAGGCGGCTGGTCCGCCTGGCAAATGTAGTCGCTAATGCGTTGGAGGTTCGCGGGGAAATCGACGACCGCTACGACTTCGCGAGTGCGGCGATTGTCGGCGCGGTTGGTTTCGACAAGCCAAGATTCACCGGCTGGAGAGAGCAGGCCCTTGATGGTTTGGTCGATGTCGACGGCGGAGGCGAAGTCGAGCTCGAAAACGGCGACGCGGCGGCCCTCGGCGCCCGGCGGTAGGAACGCGGTCTGCTCCAACGAGGCAATGAAGATCACGTTTTCGTGAACGGCCCAGGTGTGGCCCGAGGCCGACAGGAGCGAGTCGAGCACAGTTTGCCAGGGCTGGCGATCGAACGACGCGGTAACTTGCACATCGCTCGGCCCGGCGAAGACGATGTTGAGCTTTTGCGTGTCGGCGATCATGGCGATCACCTGGCGGAGCGAACCCGCGCGCACCAGTAGCGAGATGAGGCCGTCGTTTTCGTTGACGATGACTTTTTCGGGGTCGGCCTTCGCGGTAGGGAGGAGAATGTTTTGCGGCGGCGCGGGGAGCGGTTCGCCGACGGCGGGCTGGTTCGACGCGGGATTTTCAGTGGCGGTGGCGAACGGGTTGGCGCGGGGGCTGGCTTGAGACGGTCCAGTGGGCAGGGACCCGTTAGCGCCGGCGGCGTTGATGATGGCGCGGGCGGCGGCGGCAAGCGGGTCTTCCGGGGCGGGCGAGCCGGGGATATTAAGCTCAGCGGGCTGTTGCGGTTGGCCGACGACGACGACCGGCGAAGTTTGCTGGGCTCGCGCCACGCTTGCGAAGAGGACGAGCACAAGGAATGCGGCAAGCGCACGAAGGCCCCGCGATGGCGCAAGGCGCCAGGCGCTACGGCAAATGTGCGAACGGGCGTGCATGCTCCCCCTTGAGCAAGCCGCGTGGCTGTTGAGATTGTTGATGAGAGTTGGGAAAAGTTGGTCGTTGGGAAGCGCTAAGCCGCAAGCGGCACGGACGATGCGTTTATTGGACTTCGCTGAGGACTACGCCGCGGGAGGAGATGTCGCTGATCCTAAAGCGGCCGATGACGTCGCCGATTTTGTATTCTCGG
>JBGSYU010000262.1:0-22299 GCA_041750715.1 Lacipirellula sp. | reverse complement strand
GCCCCGGCAGCACGGCGTGCGACAGGGCGTCGCCCATCAGGCTCATGCGGCGGAGAACGAGGTAGCAGCCGACGACGGCGCAGGCGCAGTTGGTTGCCGCGGCGGTCGCGACGATCCAGAGGCCGGCGGGTGTCCAGAGGGAGTCGAGCATTGCGGAAGGCGGAAGGCTGAAGGCGGAAGGCTGAAGGCGGAAGGCGGAAGGCGGAAGGTCACGCTTGTGAACTTTGTTTAGGCGCCGTCATCCTGAGCGGAGCGAAGGATCTGGGTGGGTTCTAGATTCTTCGCTCCGCTCAGAATGACCATCGGCTACAGTCGTTCGGACAACCGACTACCCCCTATCGACTACCCCCTCAACCTGGTGCGGCGACGCAGGCACCTCGGTCGTCACCGCCGGCAGGCGGCCTTCTTCGGCGAGGCGCTGTTCCAGTTTCACCAGCAACGACTCGGGCAGCAAATGCTCGACCGTGTCGGCAGAGCGATCGACGTGGTCGGGGGCGGAGCCGGCGAATTCCATCATGTAGATTTCCCACATGCGGTGGGTCTTCGTGGCTTGGGCGGCGTGGCGAAGGCCCAACGGCGTGAGGATGACTTCGCCGTTGGTGCGTTCGATGAGGTCTCGGCGCTCGCTTTGGTCGAGCAGCCAGTTGAGCATCCACGGGCGCGAGTGGCGATGCTCGCGGAGGCGGGCGACGGTCGTGGGCTGGACATTTGGTAGAGCGGGTTCGTTGAGTTCGTAGAGTGAGCGGAGCAGATGCTCGCGGGCTACGCGAAGACGCAAGCGGCTTTCGTTCCACAGGGCGGCGATCACGCCGCGCTCGGGGGCGAATAGCAGCGAGAAAACGAAGATGGCGGCGCCAGTGAGGACGATCGTGGGGCCCGTGGGGAGACCCGGACTGAGCCGTACGCCGATCGCCCCGGTGGCGGCGCCGAAGAGGCCCGCGGCGATCAGCAACGTGTTGAGCCGATTGGTCCATAGCCGCGCCGTCGCGGCGGGGAGGATGATCATCGCTGCCATGAGGATGACGCCAACGATGGGCAGGCCGACGATGGTCACCAATGCGACGGCTGCCATCATGCCCAGGTCGAGCCACAGCGTGGGCCAACCTTGAGATTGGGCGAATTCGGCGTCGAACGAGACGAGCTTGAATTCCTTGTAGAGCAGCATCACCAGCGCGAGCACGAGAACGTCGACGACCGAGAGGAGTATGAGGTCGCTATCGAGCATGTTGCCCGGTTCGCCGAAGAGGTACGAGTTTAAGCCCGAACTGTAGCCGCCCGCCGAAGATCGCGTGACCCACGAAAGCAGCACGATTCCGAGTCCGAAGAAAGAACTGAGCATGATGCCGATGGCGGCGTCTTCCTTGGTTCGCGTCCAGCGAACGACGACGGTCATCAGACCCACGGCGAGCAGGCCGCTGGCCAGGGCGCCGAGCGACAGGCCCAGCAGGTTGCGAGAGCCGGTGATCATAAACACCAGGCACACGCCGGGGAGCGAGGCGTGGGCAAGCATATCGCCCACCAGCGAACGGCGACGCAGCACGGCGAAACTGCCGGCGACGCCCGCCGCGCCGCCCAGTAGGGCGGAGCCGATAGTCACCTTGTCACTGAGGGAGAGCATGGGGTTGGGTATTGGGGGCTGGGGATTGGGGATTGGGGGCTGGGGACTGGGGCGGAAGTCGGACATTTCCATCCGCTTTACGCCATCCGCGTGCGGTTTTCCCCAATCCCTAGCCCCCAGTTGCCAGCCCCCCTCACCGTCGCATCGCTTCGGCGGCTTCTTCGAGCAGCGTTAAGCGACCGCCGTAAGTTTTTTGCAGATTCTCGGGCGTGAAGACTTCGTCGATCGGGCCGCACCCGACCAAGCGCATGTTCAGCAGGATGACCCAGTCGAAATAGTCGCGCACGGTTTGAATATCGTGATGCACGACGAACACGGTTTTGCCGTCGGAACGCATCGCCTGGAGCAAGTCGACGATCGCTGATTCAGTCGCGGCGTCGACGCCGGAGAACGGTTCATCGAGGAAATAGACTTTGGCTTGCTCGGCCAAGGCGCGGGCGAGAAACACGCGTTGCTGCTGGCCTCCGGAGAGTTGGCGTATCTGCCGGCGGGAGAAGGACCGCATACCGACTTGGTCTAAGCAGTGATCGGCCAACTCGCGATCTTTTTTGCCGGGTCGGCGAAACCAGCCAAGCCGGCCGTAGGCGCCCATGAGCACGACGTCTCGCGCGGTGACGGGGAAGTCCCAATCGACCGATTCGCGCTGCGGGACGTAGCCGACTAGATGTCGCTGATCGCGATAGGGCAGGCCGTAGATTTCGACCTTGCCGCTAGCGAGCGGGACCAGACCGAGGGCCGCTTTAATGAGCGTGGTCTTGCCGGCGCCGTTGGGGCCGACGATGCCGACGAGTTTTCCTTCGGGCACTTGCAGGTCGACGTCCCACAGTACCGGGCGGCGGTGGTAGGCGACGGTCATATCGTGGATTTCGAGGGCGATGTTGGACATGTAGCTTTTGAGCTATTCGTCGGTCATTCTGAGCGGAGCGAAGAATCTGGCCGTAGGTACACGCGCCGGACCCTTCGGAGTACCTCAGGGTGACAGGGTTCGACGCGCGAGTCGGGTTACTTCAGCGCCTCCGCGATTGTGCGAACATTGTGTCGAATCATACCGGCGTAATCGGCGTCTTCGGTGCCTGCAGGGCCCATGGCGTCGGCGTACAGTTCGCCGCCGATTTTTATGTCGAGCCCCTCGACGAGGGACTCGACGGTTCGTCTCGGCACGGCCGATTCGACGAACACGGCCGGCACCTTTCGCTCGATCAGCATACTGCGGATTTCCTCTTGCCGGGCGAGGTCTTTCTCTTCGTCGGTGCTGATGCCCTTGAGCCCGACGACCTCGATGTCGTACGCCTTGCCGAAGTAGCCGAAGGCGTCGTGGGCGGTCACCAGCACGCGTCGATCCTTGGGAATCTTTGCGAGCGATTCGCGGCAGAACTTGTCGAGCTCGAGCAGTTCTTTGCGATAGGTTTCGGCGTTCTTGAGATAGTCCGCCTTATGGGCAGGATCAAACTCGGCGAGCGTATCGCCCACGTTGATCGCGCAGTCGGCCCACAGCGTGGGATCGTGCCAGACGTGGGGATCGTACAACCCGTCAAAATCCGGCGGCGTCCGCAGCCGTTTATCCTTACGCTCCTCGAGTCCCTCCGTAACGGCGAACGTGGCTTTCGTACGAGCCATTTTCACGAACAGCTCCGTCATGCGGCCTTCGAGGTGCAGGCCGTTGTAAAAGATGGCGTCCGCGCCGGTGAGCTTGCCGACGTCGGAGGCGACGGGACTGAAGAGATGCGGGTCGACGCCGGGGCCCATCAGGGCGACCACTTCGACGTGTTCGCCGCCGACGCGACGGAGCGTCTCGGCCACCTGGCCGATGGTCGTCACCACCTGGATGGGATGCTGTCCCTGGAACGTGTGCGCGGGCCTTTCGCTCGAGGGATGCGTGTGCGAGTCGGCGGGTGTGCATCCTAGGGCGAGCGCTAAGCCGGCAAGCGGCGGGAACAATTTTAAGAACGTCATTGCTGGCTCGTTATCTATGTTTGGTAAAAATGTAGCAGTGGCTACATTCATGCGTGAAGTTTAGCCGCGGGATTTGGCTTGGTCAAGGACGGATCAGCGGCGGACGGCGAAACCGCTGCCGACGAAGTAATCGTCGGCGGCGTCGTTCAGGCCGACGCCGGCGCGAACGTCGAGCTGGAGATTGTTAGTTACGACCAGCGTAAAGCCGCCGTCGGCGTAGCTTTCCGTCGGATTCGTGTCGGCCCCGTCCGGGGCGATCACGAAATACTCGGTGTAGGCGCCGACTCGTTCGGCAAGACTGTAGTTGATCGTCCACGACTGGGCGAACGCCAGAAAAGGCTTGCCGGTAACGTCGTCGAGGGCGCGATTCGCTTGCGTGCTGCCGCCGGTGGAAAGCCAGTCGTTGACGTCCCAACCGTAAAGCCAGTTCAACCCCGGCAGCGTTTCGCCCGCCGAGAAGTGGCTCGATCCCGTGGGGACCGTCATCTGCGGCATGAGGGCCATCTCCGGCAGGATACCGGCCTGACCCGTGAGGCCGAGCTTCAGACCCAGGTAGAGATCTTCGCTGCCCGTCTGGAGGGTGCGTACGCCGCCAAACTCCGTGACGGTTTCTTCGGCGTAATTCCACGCCACGCGCAATTCGAGCCAGTCGGCCAGCACGCCCACGCGCAGCAATGTCTCGGGGAAGGAGTGCGACTTGCCGCTTCCGGCGGCATCGCTGTCGTATGCGTAGGTGTAGCCGGCTTCGAGCTGCGCGACCCCGCGGCCAACGGTGGACGACGCCTCGGTAAAGTCCGGGCGATCGGTGACGAGCGGCTCCGCGAGTTTTTCGGCGGTGGTTTGGCCGTCGCCGCCGTCGCCGTAACTCCACTGGAAGAGCGTGGGCGCTTCGGCGATACAACGCTTGGTCACCGTGTCTGCGGACATTGCCGCGGCAATTGTCAACCAAGCCGTCCAGCGGCGTACGCGGCGTGTCTTCATGGCTTCACCGAGAATTCCATTTCTTGGTATAGTGTGGCAGACTGGATCTCAATCCTTGCCAGCCTAAAGGGTTTTCATCGTCGTTCGGCGGAATCCCGCAGTAGATTCATCGGCGATTTGTAGCGTGGGCTACAATAAATAAGACGCAAGTCGGCGCGGCAGCCGTTACTCAATCGTTAGACTCCGGCGATCTGTTCCATGACTGAGCCGCAAACTTTCTCCGACCGGCATCGCCGGACCCGCAGCGATCACGCCCAGGAGACGGCGGAAGATTATGTCGAGGCGATCGACCAGTGGCAGGCCGACGCCGGGAAGTGCCGCGTGGTCGATCTGGCGCGGCAGTTCGACGTCAGCCATGTGACGGTGACCAAGGTGATCGCTCGACTTAAGCGCGAGGGGCTGGTCACTAGCGAGCCCTACGGCCCTCTCGAACTGACCGCAAGCGGCCGGGCGCTGGCAGCGAAGTCGCGGCGGCGGCACGAAGTGGTGTACGAGTTCCTGCGGGCGATCGGCGTGAACGAGCAGACGGCAGCGATCGATACCGAGGGCATCGAGCACCATGTGAGCCGGCAAACGCTGGAATGCTTCCGTCGGCTGACGGAAGAACTACGCCCATAAAGCCGCGACCGTTGGTCGCGTGAGGCGCGATTCCGTTAGGACGGCTGACCAGCTTTCCGCAACGTGGTGCGAATGACCTCCAGTCGGGCTCGAAGTTCAGCTTCAAAGCCCCGGTCGACGGGGCGGTAGTACTCGCGCTCGACGCCCAGATAGTCCTGCGCCGCGACGCCGCCTTCGGCGTCGTGGGCGTACTCGTAGCCGGCGCCGTGGCCCAGTCGTTTGGCGCCGGCGTAATGGCCGTCTTGCAAGTGAACGGGAACCGGCAGTAGGCGGCGCTCGCGGACGTCGGTGCGGGCCTCGCCGATCGCGACGGTCGCGGCGTTCGATTTTGGCGCGCACGCCAGATAGGCCACGCACTGGGCCAGGGGGAGTTGGCATTCCGGCAAACCCACGAACTCGCACGCCTGCATCGTGGCGACGGCGAGCGGCAATGCATGCGGGTCAGCGTTGCCGACGTCTTCGCTTGCCAGAATCACAAGACGCCGGGCGAGGAAACGCACGTCTTCGCCCCCTTCGAGCATGCGTGCCAGCCAATAGATGCCGGCGTCGGGGTCGCTGCCGCGGATGCTCTTGATTAATGCGCTGATTGAGTCGTAATGTGAATCGCCGTCGGCGTCGTATTGGATTGCCTTCCGCTGCACGCTTTCGGCGGCAAGCTCGCGGGTAAAGCGGACCGGCCGCTCGTCGCTAGAGAGGACGCCGACTTCCAGGGCCGAGAGCGCCTGGCGGGCGTCGCCGTCGGAGGTGGCGGCGAGAAATTCGAGCGCGTCGCCGTCGGCCTCGATCGGAGTTTTTCCGAGGCCGTGGTCCGCGTCGGCGATCGCCCGACGGAGCAGTTGCGTAATGTCGTCGACGCTGAGGGCTTGAAACTCGAATACCCGCGACCGGCTGACCAGCGCGTCGTTCACCGCAAAGAACGGATTGGCCGTGGTGGCGCCCACGAGAATGACGGCGCCCTCTTCCACGTCGGGCAGCAGGGCGTCTTGCTGCGATTTATTGAACCGGTGAATCTCGTCGATGAACAGCAGCGTGCGCATCCCGTCGGCGGCGAGCGCATCGCGAGCTTCATCGAGCACGGCCCGCAGTTCCTTCACGCCGCTGGTGACGGCGTTGAGCTGTCGAAACCGAGCCCGCGTTTCTCGGGCCAAAAGATGAGCGAGCGTCGTCTTCCCCGTGCCGGGCGGACCGTAAAACAACAGGGCCGTTAGTCGGTCGGCCTTGATGAGCCGCCGCAGCAGCTTGCCTTCGCCCAGGAAGTGCTGCTGGCCGACGAATTCATTGAGCGTGCGGGGCCGCATCCGCGCGGCCAGCGGCTGGGCGGTGCGGCGGTTTTCGGCTTCGGCGGCTGCGAAGAGGGACATGCGCTGACTTAACTTTCGAATGGGTTAACGATTGTGACGCCCTCGATCAAATCGCGGCCCCCAAAATCCTCGGTATAGAATCGGGTAACGCCGGCCTCGGTGCAGGCGGCGAGGATTAGGGCGTCCCACAAGGAAAGGCTATACGTCCGCATGATACGCTCTGCGTTGCCATGCAATTCCCAGGTCGGTAACGCTGGCAGCCAAGCGTGCCGCAAATCGCGCAAGTCTTGCCAAGCCGCGGCGACGGAATAGCCAAGCGGCTCTAGTTTGCGACTCGCGGCAAGATACTCGCACGCCACCTGCCACAGCAGGACGCCGTCCTTTAGACTTTCAATTTGCGTGCTCGCCGCCGATTGCTTTCGCGTATCTCGCGGATCATGTGCGTAGATAAGGACATTCGTATCAACGGCGTTCATGCAGTTGCTCCCGCGTGAACGTTGGCGCGCCTGCGGGGATGGGATTATCCATCATTCGCTGAGTAACTCGCCGAAGAATCGCTTGACGCTCCTCAGGGTCGGTAACGGTTGGAGGCTGAAGATTCGCTGGCTGAACGATCAAATCGACTTCCAGATTTTCCGGTACTGGACAGGGCGTGATGGGGTAGAAGGCGCCCTCGCGAAAGACGGCTCGGATGCGTTCGATCATGCTACAGGCCTCGGGTGGGATGTTCACTCTTATTGTAGGGCGTATGATGGGACAATTCATCCCTCCCCAACTGATAGTACGAGTCGCACGGCGCCACGCGGTTATTCGATGCAGCCGTCGCCGCCGGCAGGCCTTTCGTGGACTCGCTGTCCGGTAATAACGGTACAGCTTCGCAGATTGCAGCGCGAGCGCCGCGGCGGTCGATGCTTGACGATGCGAGTCCAGAAATCCCTCCCCTAGCCCCTCCCGTCCAGGGAGGGGGATGCTAGACGATCTCCCATGAAGCACTTCGACTGCATCGTCATCGGCACCGGCCCCGCCGGGCAGAAGGGCGCCATTCAGGCGGCCAAGCTGGGCAAGCGCGTTGCCATTATCGAGAAAAATCCGGTGCTCGGCGGCACGCAAATCAACACGGGTACCATTCCCTCGAAGGCGCTCCGCGAGGCGGCGTTGCATCTCACGGGCGCCAACCAGCGAGGCCTATTCGGCAGCACGCAGCAGGTTAAGAAGCACATTACCATCGCCGACCTGACCGCCATTTCGCAGCAGGTAATTCGTCACGAGTGGGAGGTCATCCGCAAGCAGTTCGAACGCAACGGCGTCGAACTGCTCTGGGGTCGGGCAGAATTCGAAGGGCCGAACCAGGTCCGCGTGCAAAGCGCCGAATCGACCGAGGTGATCGAGGCCGACAAGTTCCTCATCGCCGTCGGCACGAAGCCGGCCCGACCTGCGAACGTGCCGTTCAACGAAAAGACCATCTTCACCAGCGACGAAATTCTGGTGCTCGATACGCTTCCCAAAACGATGATCGTCGTGGGCGGCGGCATTATCGGCGTTGAATACGCCTGCATCATGGCCACCCTGGGGGTGCGGGTGACGCTGGTGGAAGGCAGTTCGCGACTCATGAGCTTTCTCGATCGCGAGATTAGCGACGCCTTCCAGTACTTCATGCGGCAGAAGGGCATCACGCTGCGTCTGGGCGAGAAGGTCGCTCGTATCGACGAGATCGAAATTCAGAACGGCAAGTTTCACCACCTCGTGCAGGCGCAGCTCGAATCGGGCAAGACGCTGCGGGCCGAGACGCTGCTGTACGCGGTCGGCCGGCAGGGCGTGTGCCGGGCGCTGGGGCTGGATAAGGTCGGCATCGAGTTCGACGACCGCGAACGGCTGACCGTCAACGAGCACTATCAGACCAACGTCGAGCACGTTTACGCGGCGGGCGACGTGATCGGCTTTCCGGCGCTCGCATCTACCTCGATGGAGCAAGGCCGCCGGGCCATTTGCCACGCCTTCGGGCAATGCGAAGTGGGAAACTACAACACCACGCTCTTCCCGTACGGCATTTACGCCGTGCCGGAGATTTCGATGGTCGGCAAGACGGAAGAGCAGCTAACGACCGAAGGCATTCCGTACGAATCGGGCGTCGCCCACTACCGCGAGATCGCCCGTGGCAAGCTGCTGGGCGACGAGCTGGGCATGCTCAAGCTGCTCATCCACCAGGACACGCACAAAATCCTGGGCGTGCATTCGATCGGCACGGGGGCGACCGAGCTAATCCACATCGGTCAGGCGGTGATGGCCCTGGACGGCGACGTCGAATTCTTCATCAACAACGTGTTCAACTTTCCAACGCTCGCCGAGTGCTACAAAGTGGCGGCGTACAACGGGCTGAATAAACTGAATCACGTGCGGTAGGTCAGGCTTTCCAGCCTGACGGCCCGTCGGCCGCACGCTATACTGCCGCCCATGAGACAATTGATCCTCGTCGGGTTGGGCGGCTGCCTGGGGGCCGTCGCCCGTTACAAACTCAGCGGACTGGTGCTGCATCACTGGACCGATTGGCGATTCCCGTTGGGCACGTTTGTCGTGAACGTTGCGGGGTGTCTCATCGCAGGCTTGCTTGCCGGCGTTGCCGAGCGGCACGGCCTGTTTTCGGCGGATACGCGGGTGTTTCTATTCGCAGGAGTGCTCGGCGGCTTCACGACGTTCTCCGCCTTTGGGCTGGAGACGGTCGAGTTGATTCGCCGGGGAGAGGTTGCGACGGCCTTCGCCTACGTCGCTTTGAGCGTTCTTTGCGGTGTCGCCATCCTGTGGTTGGGGATGGCCGTCATCTCGCATCGGCCTGCCGCGTAACCTACCGGCCGAGTTGGGCGCAGTGTGCGATTCCGGGTATCCCCGGTTGGCGTACTCGCCTACCGGGGTCGCCTCGGCGACGAGAGGTCGCACGATCAATCCACATGCCGCCAGCGGTCTAAAGCAACCTCTTGCGGCTGCGCCGCCCAGGTAGGCGAGTACGCCAACCTGGGCCACCCAGCCGGGGTCACAGACCCGCGGCTACAGGCGGCTGCTAGTGATTATGTCCTACGACCCGTCCAGAGGAATCAATCGTGTAATTCGTACCGTCGG
Source organism: Lacipirellula sp. (assembly GCA_041750715.1). GTDB lineage: Bacteria > Planctomycetota > Planctomycetia > Pirellulales > Lacipirellulaceae > Lacipirellula. Next base: position 12,717 of record JBGSYU010000262.1, on the reverse strand, counting down.
CAGGGCACACGGGAACGCCTTCGGGAAAGTATTTCACGTCGGAGCCGACGTCCGACAGCGTGGCGGCGGGCCAGCTTCCGGTGTTGTGCCGCCAGATTTCCGCTTGGATCTCGATGTTGCCTTGAAGCGTATCGCAGGCCGCCTTCTTCGAGGCGTCGCTGCCGCCGGTCAGCCGCGGAACCACGATGGCGGCGACGACGCCGAGCACGGCGACGACGGCTAATAGTTCCATCAGCGAGAAACCAGTTGGTCGCGCTTCGATTCGCGTCATTCTGAGGTACTCCGAAGACTCTGGCAGACCCTTCGGATTACCTCAGGGTGACGGGCGAAAGGTAGCATTACCAACTACTTGACCGTGTTGACCATGTCGAACATTGGCAGATAAATAGCCAACAGAATCACGGCGATCGCCGCCGCCAGCGAGATGGTGAGGATCGGCTCCAGGGCGCCCACCATGATGGTGGTTTTTCGTTCGATCTCTCGCCGGAGGTGATTGCAAATGTCGAGCGTTGCCTTCGTGAGCTGGCCGGTGCTCTCGCCGACGATCACGAGGCTGCTGACGATCGGCGGAAACAAATCGGGATGGCGTTCCAGCTCGCGGCTGAAGCGTTCCCCGCGTTCGACGGCTTGCTGCAACCCGCGTACGCCCTGCTGCACGGCGCGGTTGCCGACGGAATCGGCCGTCTGCCGCAGGGCCTCGACCAGCGTGAAGCCGGCCGTCATCAAGTTATTCAGCACGTCCATCACCTGCAGCACGGCCATGTCGCGTAGCCATTTGCCTAGCAGCGGAGAGCGCAGCATGGCCAGGTCCATGCGGGCCGCGAACTGGTGATTTTTACGCAGCTGCTTGATCGTCACGACGCCAAGAATCGCCGCGGCGGCGATCATCCAGAGATATCGCTTGGCCAAGTTGCCGAAGGTGATTAGCGCGGTCGTGACAAAGGGCAGCGCGACCTTCGCGTCGGCATACGTCTTCTCGAACACTGGCACGACGTACATCAGCAAAAACGTGATCAGGCCGCTGCCGAGCACGACCAGCATGCAGGGGTAGGCGAGTTGTTTGATCACCTGGGCTCGCAACTCGCCGGCTTTGTCGCGGTTGGCGGCAAGGTGCTGCAACGTATCGGCCAGCGTCCCCGAGCGTTCGCCCACGCGAATTTGACTGGTCGTGATCTTGTCGGACGGGTCGAGACATTCGGCCAGCGCCGTGCTGAACGGCGACCCCGTCTCGACCTTCCGGCGAACGGAATTGAGCGTATCGCGATGCTTAGCGAGGGAATCTTCCTGGGCGAGCGTCGCCAGGGCCTTGGGCAGCGGAACGCCGTTGCCGACGAGCGTCGAAAGGTTGCGCAGAATGTTGGTGAGATCGTGCGGCTTGAGGTGGCGCTGTTTTTTTGGCGCCGTCGAATGGAAAAGGGACCAAACCCCGGCCAGGCCGACGCCCGGTTTTGCAGCGAGCGACGCGGACGAGCCGGCGACGGACTGATCGGCGAGGCGTTTTCTTCGAGGCATGGTCTGCTTCTCCTGGAAAGCTCCGCGCGGGCAGTCATTCTGAGGTAGTCCGAAGAATCTGGCCCCAGGTACACGGGCCGGACCCTTCGGAGTACCTCAGGTCGCCACGGCGACTCGCTGGGGCGAGGTGACTGATTCAGGACTTTGTAGTTCTCCTGTTCCCGCTAACCCGACACCTTGTAAAACACTTCTTCCAGCGTCGTCCGTCCTGCGTACACCTGCTCGAGCCCGGCGCCGGCTAGTTCGATCATCCCGTCTTTGAGCGCGATCTCACGCAATTTGGTCGTCGGCAAGCCGTTCTCCACCGCTGCCGCTAGCGCTGGCGTCATCACCATGATCTCGTAAATCGCCACGCGGCCGGCATAGCCGGTGCCGAGGCACTTCTTGCAGCCGCGGCCGCGATAGAAGACGGCGTTTTCCGGCGGTTGCGAATCGTGAGCCAGCGCACTGAAGTAATGCTTGTTCAGCTCGATCGGCTCCTTGCAGTGGACGCAAATCGACCGGAGCAGTCGCTGCGCGACCGCGCCCAGCAGGGCGCCGCCAATCTTGAAGCTGTCGACGCCCAGGTCGTTGAGCCGGGCCACGGCGCCCACGGCGTCGTTGGTGTGCAGCGTGCTGAGCAGCAAGTGGCCGGTCGACGCGGCCTGCACCGAGGTCGCCGCCGTTTCGTGGTCGCGGATTTCGCCGACCATGATCACGTCGGGGTCTTGCCGCATGATGTACTTCAGCGCGTTGGCGAACCCCAGGCCGTGCTCATTATCGGACGCCACTTGGTTGACGCCGGGGATTCGGTATTCGACGGGGTCCTCGACGGTGACGATGTTTCGGCTCACCGCGTTGAGCTTCGACAGAATCGCGTACATCGTCGTGCTCTTGCCCGAGCCGGTGGGGCCGGTGACGACGATCATCCCATGCGGCTTGTCGATCAGCGTTTGCACGGTCTTGAGGTCGCGCTCGCACATACCGAGGTGTTCCATCTGGAACGACCGATTGCTCTCGTCGAGCAGCCGCATCACCACCTTTTCCCCGCCAACGGTGGGAATGGTGCTGACGCGGAAATTAACGCGACTCCCTGCTTCCTGAAGGCTTACCTGCCCGTCTTGCGGCCGGCGGTTCTCGGTGGTGTCCATGTTCGCCATCACCTTGATGCGGGCGACCACCGCCTCTTCGATGTGCCGCGGGATCGTCATCACCGACTGCAACTGCCCATCGACGCGGTAGCGGACGCGCATTTCCGGCTGATGCGGCTCTAGGTGGACGTCGCTGGTGTTCGCGTTCATCGCGCCCATGAGAATCGCACGTACCAGTCGCACCACCGGCGCCTGGTCTTCTTCCACCGCCACGTCGGCGGCGATTTCCTCGCCGATCATTTGCTCGGCCGCTTCGAGGTCGGCCATTTTCATGTCGACCACGGTTTGGCGAGCGACGACGCGATCGTCGAAACCGCGGTCCAGCGCCGCGTCGATGCCACCGGCCAGCGACACGCACGGCTCGACGTGGTAACCGGTGATCAGCTCCGCCTCGCTGATCGTGTCCATGTCGTCGGGCGCGAGCATGGCAAGCTGCAGTACGCGGTCGCGAACGCCTACCGGCGCCACGCGGCGGGCGCGGGCGAGCTCTTCAGGAAGCAGCCGAACGATTTGCGGATTGATGCCTTCGGGCACGACGTCGAGGTACGGCACGCCGTACTGCTCGGAGAGGGCGGAACCGAGTTGATCGGTGGTGATCAGCCCGCGGCGGACGAGAATGACGCCCAACAGACCTAGTTCCGAACCTTGCGAAGCGAGCGCACTTTGGAGCTGACCGGAAGTGATCCAGCCGTTCCGCACCAAAATGTCGCCGAGCCGTGCCATAAACTAAGTTCGTTGTGGATCAGTCGCCCTTCGGAGTGCCTCAGGGTGACGATGGGGTCATGTCGTTCCGTGCGTCCCCGCCGACAACAACAAATCGTGTACCTTCTGCTCCAGCATCGAAGGATCGAACGGCGTCAGTAGGTATTCATCAGCGCCGGCGTTGTACGCGCGTTGCACCGCGTCGAGGTCGGAATCGGCCGACAGCATCAGCATCGGCGTCTCGCTAGTTCGCGGGTCGTCGCTGATGCGATTGAGAAACTCGACCGGCTCCATATCGCCTAAGTAGCCGACCGCGATTAGATGGGGGATGTTCGAGTCGAGCCAGGTGATCGCGGCGTCGGCCGTGTCGTTGGTTTTCACGTCGTAGCCGAGCAGCTCGAGCCGAAACGCGAGGATATCGCGCAAGATCGGCTCTTCTTCAATGACCAGGATTTGCTTGCGAGTGGAGGCCATGGCGCCGTCGTCATCGTGCGGGAAAACGCTCTGCGCAACGGGTGCGCCTTGAGCCGCGAAAGGTTACGTCGCGGCGCGGCGGTGTCAAAGGCGACTCGTTGGGGCCGCACAACCCGCACGATCCGTGCAACGTGGTGCGATGCATTTTGCGAAGCCGCCTCAGTGCGCCATGCCCTCATCTTGCCGACTGTGCAATGTGTGTCGACAAAGGCGACTGGACGTTCGCTAAAGCGTTGTAGCGAGCTGAAAACCTTCAGCCGCACACAAGTTAGGCGTGACTGACTTATGGTTAATCAGTGAAATTATTGCTACCTCGAGGTGAGCGGGCTATGAGCATCTACAATCGGCCTCGTCGAATCATTCTCGCGTTGCTGGTCGCGGCGATTGCGGCCAGCGCGGCCAGCGGCGCGACGCCCATCGCGTGGTACCGGCTCGACGAAACCAGCGGCACGAGCGCCGCCGACTCCTCCGGCAACGGCAATACAGGCGTCTACGCAGGCAACCCCACGCTGGGTACGACGGCCGTGCGTCGATTCGGCGTGTACTTCGGGGGCGATGGAAAATATCTGCAAGCGCCGGCCGCGGCGACGCTCAACTCACTTGGCGTGGGCAACGCCGATTTCTCGGTCGCCTTTTGGGTGAAGCCCAACGCACTCACCGGAGGGTGGCGTCCTTTGCTGCACAAGGGCGGCGTCGACGCCGAGCGCGGACCCGGCATTTGGTTGCAGCCTGGAAACAATCGCGTTCATTTTAGAGTGAGCACGACGGCGGGGTGGAATGAGGGAGGCGATTCCGCGACCGCACTGCCGGACGGAGTATGGTCGCATCTCGCCTTCGTTAAAGCCGGTGATAAATGGCGGTGCTACATCAATGGCCTGCTCGATTCTGAAGTAACGCTCGCCGGCGCCACGACCGGCGACGCCGGACCGCTCTACCTCGGCGACGACCCCTGGTACGGCGGGTCCCAAAGTTCGCTAGACGACGTGCGGCTGTTCGACGGCGCGTTAACGCTGCCGGAAATTCAAGCGCTGGTCGGCGTCGTCGGCCACTGGAAGTTCGACGAAGCCAGCGGCACGGTCGCCGCGGATTCGACCAATACCGGGAACGCGGGAACCCATGTGGGCAGCCCTGCCGTGGGTCAGTCCGGCATCGTCGATGCCGCGGTCATTTTCGACGGCGTGAACGATTACACGTCCGTTCCGGAATCGGCGTCTCTGGTCGCGTCCGACTCGGTAGCCTTCTCCGCTTGGATTCGTCCCACCGCGTCGGCCAATTCCGACCGAATGATCCTTAACAAAGAGGGCGAATACGAAGTCGCGCTAACAACGGCTGGCGAGATCAAGTGGGCCATCGCCAATACGTCGCCCGGTTGGGCCTGGCATCTGACGGGCGTCTTCGTGCCCGACGAAAAATGGTCGCATCTCGTCGTCACTTACGATGGCGCCGAGGCGAAAACCTATCTCAACGGACTGCTCGTCGAAACGTACGCCGCGAGCGGAACCATCGGCGACGCCCATCCCACGCTAAATGAACTTCGCATCGGCGGCCGATCTAACAGCCCCAGCGGGAAGTACTTCAGCGGCAAAATCGACGACGTCCACGTCTTCACCCGCGCGGTTAGCGCCACCGAAGCGGCAAATCTGCATGGACTCGTCGGCCACTGGAGATTTGCGGAAGGCGCCGGCGCCGCCGCCGATTCGACGGCGTTTGCCAACAACGCCGCGCTTTCCGGAAGCGCGTCGTGGACCAACAACGGCCTGGGCGACGTGGCCCTGTACTGCAACGGCGCCGGGGGAATTGCCGCGACGACGACGGCGTTTAGCCCGCCCTCGGTCGGCACGGTCGCGTTCTGGATGCGGGCGTCGGGGCCGCTTTCGGCGCAAACCCGCCTCTTCGGCCTGGGCGGCGATTGGGAAGCCCGCCAAGCGGTGGACGGAACGATTAGCTTTGACTTAGGCGCTTCGCCCTTTGTCGGCAATGAACCGTTTAAGACCGATGTGGTCGACGAAAACAATCGCTGGTATCACATCGCCGTCACCTTCGATGCGAACGACGAATCGTACAAGGTCTTTGTGGACGGCGAGTTGCAAGCTAGCGGCACGAGCCCGGTGAACCTCATTCCGCAATCGCCGGCGATCCTGTCCTTCGGCACGCGCACCGGATCGAGCGAATATTGGAAGGGCGCCCTGCGGGACTTCCGCGTTTACAACCGCAAGCTTTCGCAGGCGGAAGTTTACGAGCTTTACGGTTTGGTCGGGTGGTACAAGCTCAACGAGACCAGCGGCAGCGTCGCGGCCGATAGCACCGGACTGGGCCGCGACGGCGTCTACGTCGGCATGCCGACTCTCGGGGCGACAAGCAACGGCTACGCGCCGCTGGGCACGGCCGTGGACTTCAACGGCGCCAACTATGTGCAGGTCAGCGGATTGTACGACAAAAGTTCCAGTGCCAGCCTGCTGGCATGGGTCAGACTCGATGCCAGCGACGCCAACGGCGCCGACCTGGTGAGCCTGGGGGACCATTTCGTCCTGCGACTGCAAAACGGCGTCCCCGGCGTGCTGACGAACTGTTACAACGGGTCGAGCTGGACGACCGTCTCGGCAAGCCCAATGATGCAAGGCACGGGATGGCATCACGTCGCAGCCGTCTTGTACCGCAGCGGCTTGCTGAGCTTGTACGTCGACGGCGTGGAAGTCGGATCCGCGGCCGCGGGGCCGATTTCCTACGCCGCTCTGGGAGCCAACACTCGCATCGCGGCGCATGCCAACGGCAGTATCGACTATGATCTCGACGGCGCCGTCGACGACGTGCGCATCTTTAATCGGGCCATGCTACCGGAAGACGTCTACCGAATCTATCGCGGCAGCCGCACTAATGGAGTGAGAATCACCGCCTGGTCCGAAACGCGATAGAATGTTGCGGTAGCTTATGCCCCGAACGGAACACGAGATGGAAGCGCCGCTTGGCGAACGAATCGCCGAATGCGCCTTGGCGTTCCGCGGCTACAACGTGACGAACCTGGGCCGCACGCGCGAGCTGCTCGCCGTGCCCGCTTACGGCGAAATTCTCCGGCAAGAACTCGCACGCTACGGCGATATCTGCTGCGAGTACTCCGCGACGCAAGTCGATTTGGCCCGCCTGATCGAGGACGGCGTCGAGCCGCCGCTACATCGGTACGGCGAATCGGTGGCGCTCATCGTCGCCGTCGAGATCGCCCAGCTTCGCTTGCTGCGCGAGGTTCACGACATCGACTACGCGGGCGCCAAGCTGGCGTTCGGCTACAGTCTGGGCGAAATGGTCGCCGTGTGCTGCGGCGGGGCCTTCACGGCCGAGGAGCTGGTCCGCGTGCCGCTGGCGATGGCCCGCGATTGCGCCGAACTGGCGCGCGATGCGGAAATGGGCGTCCTATTCTCCCGCGAGGGAGTGCTGCCCGAGGCCGAGGTGCGGCGTCTGTGCGTCGAAACGACCGCCGAAGGTCGCGGAACGATCGGCGCCTCCGCCCTGTTGTCGCCCAATACCATTCTCGTCATCGGCCAGGGATATTCGGTCGATCGGCTGAAAGAGAAGCTGGCGTCCGCGCTGCCGGAAGTGCACCTGCGGATCAACGAGCATCGTTGGCCGCCGCTTCACACGCCGATCGTCCGGCAACGACACGTGCCCGATCGCGCGGCCGTGCTCCTGGAAACGCTGCAACTTGGCGAACTGCCGATGCGCCCGCCGGTCGTATCGCTGGTGACGGGCCAACGGAATTACGCCCCGCACACGGCACGCGAACTGCTGCGTCAATGGATTGACCACCCGCAACGCCTGTGGGACGGGGTGTGCGAAACGCTCGCCGCCGGCGTGAAGACCGTGCTGCACATTGGCCCCGAGCCGAACCTCATCGTCGCGACATTCGCGCGGCTGAGCGAAAACGTGCGGCAACAGACTAACGGCAAGACCATCGACCGTTACCGCATGAAGGCCCTCTCGGGCATGGCCCAGCGGCCTTGGCTAGCATCATTATTGCCAGCGCGTGCCGCACTGCTGCGGGCGCCGTACGTCGAGCATGTGATCCTCGAAGACTGGCTGCTCGCCAATGCGCCGGGGCGTTAATTTCGCCCCCGGTCACTGACCGGGGGCTAATTGCGATGCCGCGACGGCGTCGCCGCCGCGAAGGGGTAATTCAAAACACGCCGCCTCTTCCGCGTTGCGAACCAATAGCATGCGCCCTGCGAGCGCCGGGTTGTTCCAGGTGATGCCCTCGATCGCCGCCATGCTCGCCAGCTCCCGATATTTCTTTGGCGACGCTTCGAGCAGAATGACTTCGCCAAGCTCGCTCAGCACCAGAATCGCGTCGCCGACGAGTATGATCTGCCCGTGCCCGAATTTCGGCGTCCTCCGCTTCTTCCACTTGCTTTTGCCGGTATCCACCTCGACGCATTGCAAAATGCCCTCGTTTAGACCGTAGGCGAAGCCGTCGCGAATCACGATGTTGCACATCTTCGTACGCAGCACCGATTTGTTCTTCCAAAGGGTCTCACTGGCGAGTCGGCCGCTCTCGTCGGCCGTGATTTCAATCAGCTCGGCGCCCTCGCCGTAACCTTTGGAAAGCAGCACACGATCGTCGCCCACCGGCATCGGCTGCGACGACGATGCATTCGTATCGCTGTCGCCCAGCCACGGATGTTCCCACAGCACCTCGCCGTCCTCGGCGCGATGGGCGGTGAGGGCGCCTTCATTGACGGAGAGTATCTGCCGCACGCCGGCCAGCTTCGTCAGCACCGGCGTGGCATACGACGAACGCCGACTGCCCGCGCCCCAAACTTGCTTGCCGGTCTCGATGTCGTAAGCCACCAGCGATGCGTTCTCGCCGCCGCCGACGCTCACGATCACGCGATCGTCCACCACCAGCGGCGACCCGGCTTTGCCCCACATCAAGTTCTCCGCCGCACGTTCGGAGAGCGTGTCGTGCGACCACAGCACATCGCCCGTGCGGGCGTCGAGGCAGTTAGCGACGCCGGTCGCACCGTGCGTGAACACTTTTCCATCGTGAACGGTCGGCGTCGCCCGCGGGCCGACGCCGCCCAGCGCGCCGCTTCCCGGCGGGTCCCATCGCACCTCATCGGCGTGCGTCCAGGCGACCTCACCCGTTCGCAATTCATAGCAGACGACCAATTCCTCGGCGCCGCGCTGTTCTTGGGTCACCGCGTAGTCGCCGACGACCGCGAATCCCGACCAGCCGGCGCCGATCGGGTGCTTCCACAGCAGCCGCGGCGGATGCTCCTTCCAGTCCGTTTCCAGTTCCAGGCCGTTCACCTCGGCCCAATAATCGTTTCCCTGAAACTTTGGATAGTCCTGCGGCGACTCCTGCCATTGGATCGCCTTACGGCTCGAAGCCGTCGCCGCCTTCGAGAATTCGCCGCCCCGCCAGCGCCAGCCAACCAGGGTCATATCGCCATCGAAAACGAACTGGACGGGCGCCATCTGAATGCTCACCGCGGCCACGAATGCGCAGGGCAGCATCACCAGCGCCGCAAGCGTCCAACGCACCGGCGCGGTGAAACCGCTGCGGCGGACGATCCAAAATGCCTCGCCGACCAGCGCGAACCCGAGCGCCAAGTAAACGACCGTATTGAACACGCCGCGCTCGGCTCCGCCGAGCCAGACGGCAGCGCAAATACTTGCCAGCAGCACCGGCAGGTAGATCGGAAACAAGCGCCGCCCCAGCCAGTCGGGATCTACTTCCGGCGGCGGGGATTCTTCGGCGTCATTGGATGCAGCGGACGCGTTTTCAATCACGGCGAGTCAAGGTTAGCGTGAAACGAGTCGGGAGCGTTGAGACATCTTCCCCGACAATCGTAGGGCGAGTGGGCGCATCCGGCAATCGGCTCGCTTCCCGAGCTTGCTTGCCACCGCGCCGCCGTCAAACTACAACCGACAGTAGCCGCCCATCCCACTATTGGTCGCCATGAACGACGCCGCATTGCAACTCAACGCCTTTGAACTGACAGGGCAGTGGGCCGTCGTAACCGGCAGCACCCGCGGCATCGGCAAGGCCATCGCCCTGGAACTGGCCGCGGCTGGCGCGAACGTGATCGTTCACGGTCGCAACGAGCAAGCCGCCACGGAAGTTTGCGCCGAGATTCGCCAATTGAAGCGCGAGGCGGAAGCGGTTGTTACCGACCTCGCCACGCCCGCCGCCCGCGCCGATTTCGTCGAGCAAATCTGGCGTAAACGGCCCATCGACGTATGGATCAACAACGCCGGCGTCGACGTGCTCACCGGCGACGCCGCCGATTGGTCGTTTGAGGAAAAACTCCAGCGACTGTGGGAACTCGACGTGCAGGGCACGATCGACCTGTCGCGCGCTATCGGCGAACGGATGAATCAGCGCGGTAGCGGCGCAATTATCAATATCGGCTGGGATCAGGCCGAGTTCGGCATGGCCGGCGACAGCGGCGAAATTTTCGCCGCTGTGAAGGGCGCGGTGATGGCATTCACCCGCAGCCTGGCCAAATCGCTCGCGCCAAACGTCCGCGTTAACTGCATCGCCCCCGGCTGGATTCGCACCGCCTGGGGTGAAGACGCGTCCGAATATTGGCAAGAGCGAGTCAAGAGCGAGTCGCTGCTGCGTCGCTGGGGCGAGGTGGAAGACGTCGCCCGCACCGCACGGTTCCTCGCATCGCCCGCGGCAGCGTTTATCACGGGACAGATCATGCATGTCAACGGCGGGCGTTGAATTGTAGATTTGGAAGTCGGCTGAGTCATTCTGAGCGCAGCGCAGAATCTAGACGTTCGCTAGATCCTTCGCTCCGCTCAGGATGACGGCCGTCGGACCGTTGAAACAATCGCGCGTATTATGCCCCGTCCTCACATCCACTTCATCACCGGCCGTCTCGCCGAGCACGCGCTCAAGAGCGTCGTCGCGCCGTTGGCCGCCGAGGTCGGCTTCGACTACTCGGTCGACGTGCTGCCCATTACGGTCGCGGCGCTCATGTCGCCGGAGTGGATTGCTCGCCACTGGAACGTGCCGCCCGGCGCCACTAGGATCGTGCTGCCGGGCTATTGCGACGGCGACGTGACGCCGCTCTCCGAGCGCACGGCGGCGACGATCGAGCGCGGCCCGCGAGATCTGCGTCAGCTCCCCCGCTACTTTCTAACGGAGCCGCCGCCGAGCGACTACGGCGGTTACGACATCGAGATCATCGCTGAGATCAACCACTGCCCGCGGCTCACCATCGACGACATCTACCGCCAGGCCGCCGAACTGGTCCGCGACGGGGCCGATGTGATTGACGTTGGATGCGAACCGGGCGCCATGTGGTGTGGCGTCGCCGACGCCGTGACGGCGCTCAAGGACGCCGGCCATCGCGTTTCGATCGACAGCCTCAACCCCCGCGAGATCGCAGCGGCAGCCGCCGCAGGCGCGGAACTGGTGCTGAGCGTTAACAGCACCAACTGCGAAGCCGCAAGCGATTGGGGCGTCGAAGTGGTCGTCACCCCCGACGTGCCGGCCACGCTCGAAGGCCTCGACGAAACCATCGACATACTCGCCCGCGCCGGCGTTCGTTTGCGGATTGACCCGATCCTCGAACCGATCTCCTTCGGCTTCGCGGCGAGTTTGGGACGCTATCTCGACGTCCGTCGCCGCTACCCCGACGCTGAAATGATGATGGGCATCGGCAACCTCACCGAGCTTACCGACGTCGATTCCGCCGGCGTCAACGCGCTGTTGCTGGGGTTCTGCCAGGAGCAGGGAATTCGCAGCGTGCTCACGACGCAGGTCATCAATTGGGCCCGCACCAGCGTCCGCGAGTGCGACGTCGCACGGCGGATCATGTACCACGCCATCACCCATCGCGTGTTGCCCAAGCATCTCGACACGCGGATCGTCATGCTCCGCGACGCCGGAATGGAACAAACGCCCGTCGCCGACGTAGCAGCGCTCGCAACGCAAATTCGCGACAATAACTACCGCATCTTCGCCATCGCCGGCGAGGTGCATTTGGTAGGCGCCGGTTTGCACTTGCACGACGCCGATCCGTTCGCGCTGTTGGAACAATTGCGGCACTCCGGCCCCCATGGCGGATCGCCGAAGAATCTCGACCCGTCGCACGCTTTCTACCTCGGCTATGAAATGTGCAAGGCGGCTACCGCGCTCACTTTGGGCAAGACGTATCGCCAGGATGAAGCGCTCGACTGGGGGTTCGCTACGAAGCCGGAAGCGAGACACTACCTGCGGCGGAAACCGCCGGCTTGAGGAAACAAACTTCGCCGTCATTCTGAGCAAAGCGAAGAATCTAGAGTTACGCTAGATTCTTCGCTTTGCTCAGAATGACCGAATTCCTAGGAAATGTAACCCAACGACAGCAATCTCAATCCCAGCGATGACCGCTCCCCCTCCCCGAACCCTCGTCGAATCGCTCCCCGCTTCGCTAACCGCCGTTGAAGCGTTCCAGTGCCTCTCCCATCTACCGCACGTCATGTTTTTCGACAGCGCCGCTACCGACCCTAGGCTCGGTCGTTATTCGTTCGTCGCGGCCGACCCGTTTGCATGGATCGAACGCCCCGCCGACGGGTGCGATGCACTCGCCGACGTTGAAGCGATCCTCAATCGATTTCAAGGCCACGTTACGACGCGGCCGGACCTTCCCCCCTTCCAAGGCGGCGTCGCGGGGCTGCTCTCCTACGACCTCAACCGCAGCATTGAACGCATCGCGCCGGCGCGCTACGATGACTTTCCAGCGCCGGCTATCGCGATGGGAGTTTACGACGTGGTCCTGGCCTTCGACCATCTTGAAAGCCGTAGTTGGATCATCTCCCAGGGCTTCCCCGAACTGGACCCCGCGGCTCGCCGCGACCGCGCCGCCGCGCGGCTCGCCCAGTACCGCCAGCACCTCACGACCCGCCCCGCCGC
>JBGSYU010000261.1:0-3005 GCA_041750715.1 Lacipirellula sp. | reverse complement strand
GGCTTACGCAAGCGGTGGGCCGCGCTGTCGCTGTTGGCGATCGGCAGCGCGTGGTACGTGTGGTTTACCTCGGTCGCCACACACCCCGTCGGCACGGGTCCATTCCGCGTCGACGACCTGACGTGGTATGTGCGGGGTCTGTCGCTCACGCTCGGCGCGGTACTGTCGATTTTGCTCGTCGACCAGATCGACGACAGCCATGCCGCCGAAGGCCAGGCCTGCCTGCTGGCGATTCTCGCCGGCGCGAATCTCACGGCCATCGCGAACGACATGGTCGTGCTGTTCTTGGCGCTGGAACTAGTGAGCATCCCGACCTATGTGCTGCTGTACTTGCCGCGGCGCGGCGAGGCGAATCAGGAAGCCGCCATCAAGTACATGCTGTTGAGCATTTTTTCGTCCGCGATCGCCCTGTATGGAATGAGCTTGCTGTACGGCGCTGTGGGTACGACCAATTTGGCGGGCATCGCCGCCACGTTTAGCGCCGCGGACCAAGCCAGTTCCAGCACGTTGCTGCGCATGTCGACGGCGCTGCTCATCGCCGGTCTGTCATTTCGCATCGCGGCCGTGCCGTTCCACTTTTACGCGGCGGACGTGTACGAGGGAATCACTTCCGCCGGCGCTGCGATGCTCTCGTTCGTGCCGAAGGTGGTTGGCTTCGTTGCGCTGCTGCGGCTGCTGCCGCTGGCTGGAAACCTGGAAGTGGGCGAAGGCGTCGCCGCCGGCTCCTCGGCCAGCGTACTGCTGGGCGGGCTGGCCGTTGCGACGATGTTCATTGGCAACCTGCTCGCCCTGCGGCAAGTGAATCTGTTTCGACTGTTGGCGTATTCCAGCGTAGCGCACGCGGGCTACATGCTGGTGGGCCTCGCCGTCGGCCCTAGCACCGGACTGGCCGATGGCGTGAGCGCCCTGCTGTTTTACCTCGCTGCGTACGGGCTGACGACGCTCGGCGTGTTCGCCCTGTTGGCGGCGGTTAGCACCAGCGAGTCGCCCGTTCGCACGGTAAGCGAGCTGTCGGGCCTCAGCCGCATACACCCTGCGATCGCTCTGGCGCTGGCCGTATGCCTGTTCAGCCTCGCGGGCCTGCCGCCCACGTCGGGATTCATGGGCAAATGGAACCTCTTCGCAGCGAGTTGGTCGCAGGGAACGACTTTGGGCCATGTGTTGGCGATCTCGCTGGCGCTCAACGCGGCTATCTCGGCGTGGTACTACCTGCGGCTGATCGCCGTGATGTTCTTGGAAACCGCCCCCGGCGGGGAATCGCGGAAGCTGAGCTTGGCGCCGGCGCTGGCTGGCGCCGTCTGCGCGATCGGCACGGTGCTGCTGTTCGTCGCCCCGCAAGCGGTGTGGGACGCAGCGGCGCGGTTCACGCCATAATTTCTGGAGCGTTTTCAGATTGGTCTTCGGATCACGCGGTCATTTTGAGGACCGCACGGTCATTCTGAGCGGAGCGAAGAATCTAGAATCACGTTAGATCCTTCGCTCCGCTCAGGATGACGGGCGCTTCGCTCAGGATGACGGGCGGTACGCAATCTCAAAGTCGATTTAGTGAACGACGGCGGCGGCGTACGACTAATGCGGCGGCAATGCCGAGCAGGGTGGCGGCGCCTGGCTCAGGAATACCGGCGGCGGCGGGAGTTGCGCCGCCCGTCCCAAGGTTGCGCTGCCAAATGAGAAAGTCGTTCCCGTCTGAATCGCTGTCGTTATCGGCGTCGGACTCGCCATTTACGCCGAAGTCGCCGCGCCACTGGGCGAGGTCGGCGCCGTTGACAAAGGTGTCGTTGTTGAAGTCGCCGGGAATCCCCCCCGGGGCGCCGCTGCCGGGCGTCAAGTCGATACCCTTGAACACCGTGTTGGCTTGTGCGGTCGCCAGCAGTGTCGCCGTGCCGGAGAACGCGCCGTTGTAGCCGGTGGTGTCGAGAAAGCTTAAAAGCGTGGTGCCGTTGCGGGTCGCGTACAGCGCGACGTTCGAGCCGCTAACGACGCCGGTCAGGCCGCGCAAGTCCGACACTGCTGGGGCTCCCGTCGGCTGGACTCCAACGACGCCGCCGTTGTCGACCCACGTCCCGCCGACGAGCGAGAACTTGCGAAGACCGCCGCCGTTAGCCTCGCTTCGGTCGTCGGCGATGTACAACGTGTCCGGTCCTGCAACCGCGCCCGACAAGTCAGCCATCCAAAACTGGTAGGCGTTGATGCCAACAGCAGCAGTTCCCGGTGCTGGAACTCCGGGTAAGTAGGTCGGTGCGCCGGTGGATTGATCGATCTGCGCGATGGCGGCTGTAGCAGTCGAGGAGCCGGTCGAGACGAATAACTCGCCGCCGAACATGTCGATGTGCCGCAGCGTTGTGGGCTGGGTACTAAAGCTGGTCGTCGTCGTGTCTCCGAGGTTGGCTTGGCGAATGCCTTGGCTGCTACTACCGCCTGCGAGTAAGAAGTGATTTCCGTCAGTCGTGATGACGCTGCGGGGAGTGCTACCGCCGGCCCAGTTGTTGAGGGCTGTGGAAGTATCGATATTGCCGCTGACGTTTATCCGTCCGACGACGCGATTGACCGTTCCTGCGGCCGAGGTCGACAGCCCGGTGGTTCCGACGTCAGCGTCGTAGCCCGCCAACGTGAGCCACTGACCGTTCGGCGAGCGGTTAATCAGGCCGTCCACGGTGGATGTACCATGCGAAACTAGGCGGCGTTGAGCGCCGACGACCGTCGTCGGCAGCGGGATGCTCTATACGGGAATTGTCTGGCCGGAAAGAGTGGTGTATTCGTCGACAAACACCGGTTCCCCTTGGTTAGTCACAGGGGTGCCGTCGGCGGCGACGCCGACGCGATAGACTACTAAATTCCCCCCAGTAAACGGCGCCGCGGAGACGTGCTGACCGGCGGCGATCATTAACGTAACGCCAACGGCAATCGGTCCGACGAGTCGATATGTGCCTATCATGTCGATGCCCTCACGTTGCCTGTTTTGTAACTCTGAACTATCGCAGAGCATATCTCTGGGTCCAAGCGCA
>JBGSYU010000260.1:0-5604 GCA_041750715.1 Lacipirellula sp. | reverse complement strand
GCATGGGCAGCCCCTTCGGTCCCGGCGCGCTGGTTGGCGGCGTCGGCGGCGCCACCTCCCAAATCGCCTTCCTGGGCGTCGAGGGAGCTGAAGTCGCCTGGGATACCGGCGGCCAAGGCATGTTCGATTCGTCGCCGCTGGTAATGCCAGGCCGGCAGAATTTTTCCCAAGGCGCGATCTACCGCATCAAACTTACGAACATTCCCGATCGCCCGGGCGTGGAACTGTATCCGACGCTCGAAGTGGCCCCGGTCACCCCGCGTACCGACGCCTACCTGGCCCACTCGCCGATTCCGGTGCAGTTCACCGACGAGGATCTCGACCAAATCCTTAGCGGCAACTTCGTTACCAAGGTGATCTACCTGCCGGATCCCGAGTTTCAGGACCTGGCAATGTCAGGCGTGTCGGAACTGGTCAGCACGCGGCTCGATCCGGGCGTCGACCCGATCGCCGAGGCCGACCGCCGCGGGTCGATCCTGGCGATTCTCCGCATGGGTAATCTCGATTTGCAGCTTCCCGGCCAGATGATGGCTATGGGTCCCGGCGGCGTAGAGCAAGCTCAGTACTACGACGGCGGCGAGTACGCCCACGATGGATATGCCCCCGGCTGCATGACCGGCTCCGGCGGCATGGGGCCGATGGGCCCGCAAGGCGTGCCGACCAACTTCGCGCGGCCAGCCACGCCGCCGCACCTCATCTCCGGCATCAACGGTCCGCAGTACGGCATGCCGAGCGTCGGCACGCCGATTGGCTTGCCCGGTCCGCCGCACATTCCGTTGGGCCACCAGGCCGGCCTGAAGTCGCACACGATTAAGAATCGCACGCGCGTTCTCATGCCGCCGCCAGTTCACGACATGAAGATGACCGTCAAGCAGCGACCGGGCATGAACTATCCGCGTCCGGTGAACAACGTCGACGTGAGCGAAGTTAACCGGGCGCCGCTGAAACTCGTCGGCGGGACGCTGCCGCCCGCGATTCCGACGGCGCTGCGAAACCTGAAAGCTCGCCTCGGCGCCCACAAGACCTGCGCCCCCGGCGAAGAATGTCCGCAATAAAAATCGTTGCGCGTTACGAGCGACGAGTAGCGAGTAAACATGAATCTTACGCGCCTACTCGCGACTCGAAACTCGCGCCTCCCAACTTTCCAACACATGACAACGGTTCGTTTGCTGCAAGTCGAAGGCAAACTGCGATGGGCAGTGCTGCTCTGTCTGGCCGCCTCGGCCACGCCCGCTCTCGGGCAGGACAGACCAGTACATTGGAGCCATGCCGGCGCCATGCCTCCGGGAGCGATTGGCCGCCAACGACTGTTGAGAGGCGGACCGTTGTCAGGGTACTGCCAGCCGGTGGAGATTCGCGCTCCCCAAGGAGCGCGAATCGCACCGGCGATGGGAGCCGGGTTCGCCGGCGCCCAGGTCGATCGACTGCTGGTCGGACTTCAAATCGGACCAGTTTATCGTTTTCAGGTTACCGAAATTCCCGGGCGCCCGGGCGTCGAAGTGTTTCCAACGGTCGAAATGGTCGACCGGCTGTATCCGCCGCCGGGCCAGTTCCTTCGTTTTCCCGTTCCGGCGGACCTGACGCAGCAAGAACTTGAGATGGCCGCCGACGGCCGATTCGTCACGCGAATTATCTACGTCGAAGATCCGCAGTTGGCTCTACCGATTGCGGAAAAGGTGGCCGCCGAAACGCGCTGGATGGAAGTTCGCCCCGGCGAAGATCCGCTGGTCGCGGCCGACGGACTGGGCCGCCCGATCGCCATCCTGCGTATGGGCGGACGCATTCCCGAGGCTAACGGCATGGAGCCGGAGTTCGTTTACGGCGCTCCGCCAGCGATGGTTTACACCCGTCCGCATCCGGCGGCACGGTCCGGCGTAGAGCTGGCGCCCTACGAAGAGCATGTGCTGCCGGCTCCGCAGTAAGTCAAATGCAAAATAACGGAACACGGACCACCGACAGCGGACCCCTCCGCGCCCCCATATGGTTCCGCTTCGGCGCGATCGCGGCTGCCGTGCTCACGCTATGTTCCTGCACGGCGTCCCAGCCGAAGTATAGAGTCGCCGGATCGTCTGGCGAGATCGTCCGCGGTCAATCGCCCGAGGCGCCCGCTGCCCAGCGATCGCAGGTTCGCTTCGTTCCGAACGAATTGCCAACGCATCTCACGGCAGCCCAACTCAAAAAATCGCAGCGTCTGCCCGACGGTTTTCAAGCCGCGCCGTGCGAGCGCAGCGGATGCGCCTGCTGCGGACCGGACGCCATCCGCGGTCCAAACGACGAATACCTTTGCGACGGCGGCGACCACGGCCTCCCGGCCGGCGTTCACGCCGACTGGACGGTGAAGGGGCTCGAACAAGAAGACACTATCGCCCATTACGACACGATCGACGGCCGCACGGTCGTCACGCCCAGCAATAAAGTCTGCATTTACGCGCCGCGTTTTGCCGTCATTCGCCAAGTGGTCGATCCGCTCGGCTACGCCCGGTTCGACGCCGCCGGCGGAACCATTCAGGAGGTCGCGCCGGTGCGAATCGACGAGCGGGAAGCAGCGGTGCTCTCGGTGGCGGAAATCGAACCCAACATCGACCGCTTGCGCGAGCCGCCTAGCCTTCTTCTCGAACGCAAGCACCCCGGCGAGCTGGGCCGAGACCGCCGTCTGGCGGAGACAGTCGGCCGACTGGCGCCGTATGCGAATCTCGAAATTGTCCGCACCGGCGAGATCGTCGGCGATGATCGCGTGAAGATCGCCCGCGCGTCGCTCGCCGCCATCACCTGGGCCGGCATCCAGGCCCCGCAGGTACTGCTCGACAGCCGTCAGGCTCACGCCGACGTGAGCGTGCTCGCGCCCGGCACGGTCTATCATCTGTTCGAACCGAACAATCCCAAGCTGCGCCTCTGCAAGCTCGCCTCCACTGGCGCCGCCCAGCCGGGCGAGGAGGTCGAGTTCACCCTCCGCTTCGACAACATTGGCGACCGCGTGATCGGGAACGTGACGATCGTCGACAATCTGACCACCCGGCTTCAGTACATGCCGGACAGCCAAAGGTCTTCCGTCGAGGCGAACTTCTCGACCGAGGTGAACGAAGGCGATTCGCTCGTGCTTCGCTGGGAAATCGTCGAGCCGCTGCAACCCGGCAAAGGCGGCGTGCTGCAGTTGCGGGCGCGGGTGCGGTAGGCGACCGAACTTAGCGTTTCACCGCGGTGCTGAATCGCATTATGCCGCGTGGGCGCCTTCGACGCTGCACATACAGACTAACGCCAAACTGCGGGCGCGCAGTTTGCCGTCGCCGTCCCTCACCAGTACATAGGCAGCGATATCGCCAACCGTTGCGAACTCGATACTCGGAATCTCGTACCGAGAGCCGTCGTTCATCTTCACGACGACTGGCCCTTCTTTAATGGCGTTGAGCAAGGTTTCTCGATCCATGCGGCTGTCTCTCTCTTCGTAAAGTAACTGCAATTGGCATTCGTGCGCGCTTCAAGTGCTGGCCCGTTGCTATTATACACTCGCCAACCACGGGATGCGAAGTATGCCAGGGCCGTGGCAGGAGGACTGCAAAGTCCGAAAGCCGTCACTCTGAGGTACTCCGAAGAGTCTGGCCAGATTCTTCGGAGTACCTCAGAATGACCGTGCGCTCGGGACTTTGCAGTTCTCCTGAGGGCCGTGGTCCCGCTGCGGGCGGCGAACCTTAGCGGTAGGATAGGGTGTCACTGATGAGCCGTTCCCACACCCGCGTACACGCCCAAGCCCCGTGCCCTACCTCAGCTTCATTTTCATCTGTCTCTGCTGGGGCACGAGCTTCATCCTTATGGATCGCGCCGGCCATGCGCTCGGGCCAGCGGAGATTGGCGCGGGGCGGATGGTCGGCGGCGCGCTGACGCTCGCCGCGTACTGCCTGGCGACAAAACGCTGGATCAAGCTGTCGCAAGTCGATTGGGCGCGCCTGACGCTCGTCGCCCTGCTCGCCAATGCGTGGCCCTACGTCGTCCAACCCTTCGTCATGCGGCAGGCCGGCGAGCATGGGTTCTTCGGCATGATGGTGACGATCGTTCCCATCGCCACGATCTTCGCCGCGGGGCTTATGCTCCGCGAGTGGCCGTCGCCGCGACAGTGGATCGGCGTCTTAGGCGGACTCGCGTGCGCGGTGCTGATCGTCTGGGACGGCTCGGAGCGCGGCATGCAACCGTGGCTGCTCGCCCTCGCGGTGAGCACGCCCATTTCCTACGCCTTCGGCAACACGTTCATGAAGTGGAAGCTGTCGCACCTGCCGACGGCGCAGCTTTCCACACTGTTTCTGGCGATCGGCGCGGCCGCGGTCGTGCCGATCGCCTTCTCGCCGCTGAGCGAAGCACTGCATGTGAGCGGCCCAACGTCGCCGCGCGATTGGCCGCTCGCCATTGCATCGCTGATTGCGCTGGGCGTGGGCAGTACCGGCATCGCCATTTTGGCGTTCGTCCATTTAATCCAAACGCAGGGGCCGCTGTTCGCCGGCATGGTGACCTATGTGGTGCCGATGATCGCCCTCATCTGGGGCCAGTTCGACGGCGAACGACTCACCGGCCGCCAGCTCGCCGCCATCGCTGGCGTCTTAGCGATGGTCGCCCGCGTACAATGGGGAGCCGTCAAACCACCCGAACTGGTCGGCGAACCACCGGTATAGCGGTTCCGCCTATGCCAGCGATGACATAGATTGATGGCGCTGCCCCCGGTCCGCCGCGGCGGATTAGCCCGCGGCTCTCGACCTTCGACTCTAGACCCTCGACCTCTCCCATGCCCCACCCCTGGCTCGCCGCCCGCACGGCCCAGTTCGACAGCTCCGGCATCCGCAAGGTCTTCGACCTCGCGGCGAAGATGAAGAACCCGATCAACCTCTCGATCGGGCAGCCCGACTTTCCCGTACCGGACGAAATCAAACGGGCGGCCACCGACGCCATCAACGCCGACCGCAACGGTTACAGCCAGACGCAAGGCATCCCCGATTTGCGGGAACGACTGCAAGCAGAAGTGCAGAAGCAGTACGGCCACGACGACCGCCGCGTGCTGATCACCTCCGGCACCAGCGGCGCGCTGGTGCTCGCCATGCTCGCCTTGGTCGATCCGGGTGATGAGGTAATCATCTTCGATCCGTATTTCGTGATGTACCCGGCATTGGTGGCGATGGTCGGCGGCAAGGCCGTCTACGTCGACACCTATCCCGACTTCCGCATCGACCTCAATAAGGTCGCCGCCGCGATCACGCCGCGGACGAAGCTCATCCTGTTCAACAGCCCCGCCAACCCCACCGGCGTCGTCGCCGACGCCGAAGCCGCTCGCGGCTTAGCGCTCCTAGCCGCCAAACACAACATCGCGCTGCTCAGCGACGAAATTTACCGCCTCTTCTGTTACGACGCCCCCCTGCCCTCCCCCGCGTCGTGGAACCCCGACACGATCGTCGTCGACGGCTTCAGCAAGTCCTACGCCGTCACCGGCTGGCGGCTCGGCTGGGTCCACGGACCCTCCGCGATCATCGACAAGATGGCGATGCTCCAGCAGTACACGTTCGTGTGCGCACCGCACCCGCTGCAATGGGCGGCGGTCGCGGCGCTCAACGTCGACATGAGCCCGCA
>JBGSYU010000259.1:0-2833 GCA_041750715.1 Lacipirellula sp. | reverse complement strand
CAGGAGAACTGCAAAGTCAGGAATTGAGCAAGCGGAGTCCGAGTTCAGGGTTCCAGGCGATGTAGTCGGCGGCGGCTCGGACCGGTAGCTGGGGGTCCGAGCGGAGGCGATGGATTGAGAGGGCGGCGTTGTTGATGGCCGCCAGGCAGGCAGAGAGGCCGGGCCGCCGGGTGTGGTGGCGGTCCTCGTCCCACCACCGATCCTTCAAGAAGTGGAGGCCGTTTTCCAGCCGCCAGTGGTCGCGGACGTAGCGCAAGAGGTCCGCCGCGGTAACGCGATCGGGATCGAGGCTGGAGACGAAATATCGCACGTCGTGCGAGAGGACTTCGCCGTCGGCGGTGCGAACCTCGCGATCCACGCGCAGCGCTAGGCGACAGCCAGGCAGGTCGAGCGTGTCGCGGATGTAGTCGGCGTTCTCCAGGTCGACCCATAACCGACGAGTTTCTTCGAGAGCCCCCTTTTATTGGTTGAGTGTGCAGCTGGCGGACGCAGAGCGGCCTGGGCAAAACAGTTTTCGAGCGCGTCGAGCGTATCGCCCTGATTGCCTTTCACTTGCAGCAGATAGTCTCGGCCGTGGCCGCAGATCAACTCGGCCAAAGGGCGCTGGGCGAAGATCGCATCCCCGGTGAACAGCCGCAGCATCGGGTAGACGTCGAGCAGTTCCTCAAGATGTCGCCGCAGGAGCGTCGGTTCGTTGGTCTTCTCGGCCCCGGTCGACCACTGGCCGACGACTGCTTGCAGATCATGTACAAACACATTCAGCATGTGGAGTGGATCGCCGTCGTCGTCGAGCCCTTGCTTCGCCGTTTTGCCGTCCACGGCGACGACGCCCTCCGTCGTCTTGTCGGCCAGACAGGCTTGCAGCCAGACGCTCAGCGCGGCTTGAAATTCCGCCACGCGGCACTTGGCGAGCGTGCGGCTGATCGTCGTGGCGCAGGGCGGTTGGTCGCGGTCAAAGCCGAGCGGCTCGCGGAGCCGCTCCCAATGGACCGTCGCCCAACGGACCAGCACTTCCATTTCGCGAATCCGCGCCAGCATCCCCAGTAGCATCAGCACGACCATGCCGGCAAACGGATGCCGCACCCCGCGCCGATAGCGTGGATCGTCCAACCGAGAAAAGGCATCCAGCAAGGTTGCTGCATGCATCTAAGGCTCCTTCCCAGAAAAGTAGCCCCCCTGCAGCCATCAACTACGCCGCTTCTCCTCAGCCGGTTCTAGAAAATCGACTTTGCAGTTCTCCTGCCATCGATTACAGCATTAGGCTGCGAGTGCGCGACCCATGCGTTGTGAAGCACGACGGCCGCGAGTAGCCACTTGGCCGGCATACGGCTTAAACGACAGGCGAGGTGTTTGATCGCGTTTGGCGGGTCGCGTACGCGGTTTAGAGCGAGCGTGATTCGCCATGGACGACGAAGTCGCGAAGCCCTTGCCGAACGGTTCTATCGTTTCGCGTGTTTCAAGCGGGCGCAATACCGGTGCGCTTATTCCGTCGCCAGCCCGTGCCCAAGGCCTTTAGCACGGCCTCCTTCGCGGCCCAACGGCCCGCGTAGTGCTGCGTGGCCATTTTGCGGGCGCTACAGTATTCGATCTCGTGCTCGGTGTACACGCGCGCAATGAATAGTTCACCGTGCTTCTCGATCATCTGCGCGATCCGCAGGCATTCCACAATGTCGATGCCGGTGCCGATGATGGGCATGAGCGGAGAGGTCGGAGGTCAGAGGTCAGTTGGTTTGGCGTCGGCCGCAAGGCCGAATCTACTCGCGGCGTCGACGCAGCAGCCACACGGTTCCAACCGCCGCCGCCGTGATCAGTGCCGCGTCAACACACCACAGAGTCACTTGCCGGGGCGTCGCTTCGTGTGCCAGGTACTCTCGGGGCGACCACGGCGACTCGGAACGAAACATAGCCACCTGCGGCGAGTTGTTACGCGCTTCATGCCATTGTCGCCTGAAATCGAGATAGAGCCAAGTGTGCTGGACGAAGACGGCGACTAAGGCCAGGACCATGGCGCCGGCTAGGAGCCGGCGCGAGCCGGCGATGCGTAGCCTCGCGGCTATTTTGGCGAGCGACGCGCCGAGAACCAATCCAACACCGACCGAAACGAGGCCGATCGGGGCGTGGCCCAAACGATGGATCATTGCGCCGATCCACGCGACGGCGATCGCCGCGAACAGGCCCAAGCTATAAAAACGTGGCATCGGACCCACCCGCCGATTGCGGCTTAGCTAAACCGCAAGCGGTTATTCCGACCTTCCCAGCTACACCGTTGAATCCAGTGCCTGCGCCAAATCGGCGACAAGATCATCCGGATTCTCGACCCCGCACGACAGGCGAATCATGTTATCCGCGATGCCATACGCGCGGCGGTCCTCCGGCGTACACTGGTAATAACTCATCACCAGCGGCTGCTCGATGAGCGACTCCACGCCGCCCAAGCTCGGGGCGATTCGCGGAATGCGAACCGCGTCGACAATATCGGCCGTCGCCCGCCAATCGGCGTCTTTGATGAGGAACGTCACCAAGCCGCCGAAGCCGCGCATCTGGCGGCGGGCCACGTCGTGGTACGCGTGCGACTCCAGCCCAGGATAATACACCTTTTCCACGCGCGGGTGCGATTCGAGAAACTCGGCCACGCGCTGGCCGTTCTCGTTGTGCCGCTGCATGCGGAGCTCGAACGTCTTGAGGCCGCGCGTCAACAGGTAGCAGTTTTGCGGGCTGTTCACCGCACCCATGATGCCGCGGAGATTGCGGACCGGCTCCAGCTTTTCCTTCTTTCCGATCACTACGCCGGCCAAGAGGTCGTTGTGGCCGGCGAGGTACTTCGTTACGGAGT
>JBGSYU010000258.1:0-4374 GCA_041750715.1 Lacipirellula sp. | reverse complement strand
CTGCTGGCCATCGGCGTCGTTCTGCTGGCCGCCGCCCGGCGACCGGCCCGCCGCCGGCTCTGCAAGCTCGGCGAAGAGGCCGACAAACGCGGCTGCACGCGCCTGCGTCTCACCTTCGACGCGCTACTGCTGACCGCCGCGATGGCCCTGCCCTGGCCCGCGCTGCTAGCGCTGCTGAGCTGGTCGATGGACAGCCTCAGCGAATCGGAGTTCGTCCGCTCGCTGAGCGTCGCCCTGCGATTCGCCGCCGTGTGTCTCTTGCTGTTGGAACTGACGCGGCATTTGATCCGCTACCGCGGATTGGCCGACTGCCACTTCGATTGGCCCGACGCCTGCCTGGTTCACCTCCGCAAAAAGCTCAGCTGGCTCACCGTGCTGGGGCTGCCGCTCACGCTGTGGCTGGTGGGGTTGGAGGTGCAGGAGACCGAGCCCCTGTGGAGTTCTTCGCTCGGGCGAGTCTGCTTCATCGCCGTCATGCTGCTGCTGGCCGGCGTCATGCACCGCGTGCTGCTGGCTCGCAAGAGTCCGTTTCGGCAACTGGTGCTCATCGGCGGCGGCGGCTGGCTCACGCCGCTGCAGCTCACTTGGCGACCCGCGCTCGTATTGCTGCCGGCGGCGCTGGCCATCCTCGCTGCGACTGGCTACTACTACACGGCGCTCCAGGCCGCCGTCCGCGTGTTGGAAACGGCGGCGATCTCGTTGGTCGTGCTGGCGCTGGGCGGCGTTACCCGGCGGTGGCTGTTAGTGAACCGCCGCCAACTGGCGCGCGAGCAAGCCAAGCAGCGCCGCGCCCAGCTTGCCGCCGCTGCCGATTCCGACGCCAACGCCGCTACCCTGCCGCCCGAACCGTCCGAAGAAACCATCGACCTCGCCGCCATCAGCGAAAAAACTCAAAAGCTAGTCCGCACCTTTCTCGCCATCACGACGGTCGTCGGCCTGGTGCTCATCTGGGGCGAAATCTTGCCCGCGCTGGCGTACCCTGCCGCGCATTTGCTTCCGTGGGCGAAGGTGCTCACCTGGGGCCACCTCGTGACGTTCCTGCTGGTGCTGGCCGTCACCTACATTTCCGTCCGCGACATCCCCGCGCTGTTGGAACTGGTGGTGCTACAACACCTGCCGATGGACGGCGGCGCCCGCTACGCCGTCACCAGCTTGTGCCGCTACGTGCTCACCGCCATCGGCATGATCGCCGCGTTCAACTGCCTCGGCGGCGACTGGAACAAAATCCAGTGGCTCGTCGCCGCCATGTCCGTCGGCCTGGGCTTCGGACTGCAAGAAATCTTCGCCAACTTCGTCTCCGGCATAATCTTGCTCTTCGAGCGCCCGATCCGCGTCGGCGACATCGTCACCCTCGGCGACAAAACCGGCGTCGTCAACCGCATCCGCATGCGGGCCACCACGATCGTCGACTGGGACCGCAAGGAGTACATCGTCCCCAATAAAGATCTGGTCACCGAGCGGCTGCTCAACTGGACTCTCACCGACCAGATGAACCGCATCGAAATCATTATCAGCGTCTCGCCCGGGGCCGACACCGATCTGGCCTGCAAGCTGCTCTTGGAGGCGGCCCGCGACCAAGCGCACATTCTGCCCGATCCGTCGCCCAATGCAGCGTTCGAGGGTTTTAGCGACAGCGGCCTCAAGCTCGCGCTGCGCTGCTTCCTGCCGACGCTGGAGCACCGCGGCGCGACGATCCACCAGCTTTACACCACGATCGACCGAAGATTCCGCGCCGCCGGCATCGAAATCGCCACCCCGCCCCGCGAACTGCGCGTCCGCGTCACCCGCGACGGATCGCACAAGGCCTTCATGCCGTACGCCGACGAGCCCGCCAGAACCGGCAAGCACAACGCGGCTTAATGGCTGCAAAACAGTCGCACTCGCTGGTAGAGTGAAGCGATTGTGATTCGGTGGTTTCACGGCTCTAAGGAACGCATCCATGCAACGACGAGACTTCCTACAAGCTTCCGTTACGACGAGCACGACAATCGCCTCCGCCGCCGCTTGCGGCTTGGCGGTCGCCGCCCCCGCCCCATCAGCTGCGCGCGAACTTTATGAGTGGCGAACCTATCGTCTCGCCGACAAGGCCAAGCAAGCGCACATTCATGAATACTTGAAGTCTGCCGCCATCCCCGCGTGGCGACGCATCGGCCTCGGCCCCGTCGGCGCGTTCACCGAGATCGGCCCCGACGCCGGCCCCTCAATCCACATGCTGCTAGTATACCCGACGCCCCAGTCGCTTGCGTCTTCGCGCGAAGCGCTCGAACAAGACGCCCAGTACCAGCAAGCCGCCGCCGAATACCTCTCCGCCAAGAAAGAAGACCCTGCCTTCGAACGCATCGACAGCTCGCTGCTGCTCGCCTTCGCCGGCGCCCCGAAGATCACCCCGCCTGCGAAGAAAGATCGCGTGTTAGAAGTCCGCACCTACGACAGCTTCAGCGAGGACCGCGCCCGCGCGAAGGTCGACATGTTCAACGACGGCGAGATCGGCATCTTCCCCCAGTGCGGCTTCGAAAACGTCTTCTTCGGAGAAACCCTCGTCGGCCCCAACCTGCCGAACCTCAAGTACATGCTCGCCGCGCCCGACATGCCGGCTAACGAAGCCGGCTGGAAAACGTTCCTCGCGCACCCCGAATTCGTTCGCATGAAGGACGACCCGAAGTATGCCGACACGGTCTCGAAGATCACCAAGCTGTTCCTCGAACCAACCGACTACTCGCAGATCTAGCGCGCTTCAAATTGAACCGCCAAGGACGCCAAGAGCGCCAAGGAAAACGAGGGGGCAAATTTTTGAACCGCGGATGAACGCAGATGTAAAGTACGATCGCCAACTGCGCTCGTCATTTTTTATCTGCGTTGATCTGCGGTTCCTCTTCTGTCTTCCCTTGGCGCTCTTGGCGTCCTTGGCGGTTCTCCTCTTTCCTTGATTGACTCGGGTGAATGCGCAGACAAGGAAAGTTTGCGACGACGATTCTCGCCAATCTTTTTCGACGAACCGCAGTCGGCGCGCCGCTCTCGGCCAATTCGCCGCGGAGATTTCCGCAACTCCCTTGCGTAAAATGGTTTAGGCGTCTTAACAATTCGCTAACGCCGCCAACGCCAGCACTTCACACTTGCCACAACCGCTTGTGTGATAGCAGCTTACGAAAACCGCAAATTGTTGTTTGACGCCACCTGGCGAAGGTGTAAGATCGTCCCTTCGCGCCGCTGGATATAGTGTCTATCATGGCATCTGACACCATATATAGTGGTTTTTGAGGACTCTCCCCGGCCTTTTTCGGGGTTTAGCATACGCGGGCCCCAAATGTAGTGCGGTCGGTCGGCGCTGGATGCCGATCGAAAACAGCGGCAATGTACGCCTGTACATGGTAGGATGCCCTTCTAATCTCAGTTCTAAACAGGAGGTTTATTATGGCGACGGCCGACACTTCGCTTTCTGGACGTACCCAATCCGCTAAGTCCCGCACCGCTCCAAATGCTGGAGGGGTGGCCAAGCGGTTCCACGGCCGGCTCAAAATCGACGCCGCCTTCTGCCCCGCCGAAAGCGTCGACGTCTTCGACACCGTCCAGTGGGAAGTCCGCAGCGCCGCCATCAAGGGCGAGAACGGCGAAGTCCTCTTCGAGCAGACCAACTGCGAGGTCCCTTCGTTCTGGTCGCAGCTCGCCACCAACGTCATTTGCAGCAAGTACTTCTACGGCGAAGTCGGCACGAGTGAGCGCGAGTACAGCGTCCGCCAGCTCATCCACCGCGTGGTCCGCACTATCGCCGATTGGGGCCTGGAAGACGGCTACTTCGCCAGCACCGACGACGGCGAGCGCTTCTACCGCGACCTCTCCTGGCTCTGCCTTCACCAGCACGGCGCCTTCAACTCGCCCGTCTGGTTCAACGTCGGCCTGTACCACCAGTACGGCGTCACCGGCGCCAAGTGCAACTGGCGGTGGGACCCCCGCACGCGCGACGTCGCCCAACCGGAGAACCCCTACGAGTTCCCCCAAGGCTCGGCCTGCTTCATCCAGCACGTCGCCGACAACATGGAAGACATCATGGAGCTCGCCCGCAGCGAGGCCATGCTGTTCAAGTTCGGCAGCGGCACCGGCACCGACCTCAGCACACTTCGATCTCACAGAGAAAAGCTCGCCGGCGGCGGCAAGCCCAGCGGCCCGCTCTCGTTCATGCGGGTCTACGACCAGGTCGCCGCCGTGGTGAAGTCGGGCGGCAAGACTCGCCGCGCCGCCAAGATGCAGTCCATCAAGGTCTGGCATCCCGACGTGATGGAGTTCATCGAGTGCAAGTGGAAGGAAGAACAAAAGGCCCGCGTCCTCATTGAAAAGGGCGGCTACGAGTCGAACTTCAACGGCGAAGCCTACAGCAGC
>JBGSYU010000257.1:0-2300 GCA_041750715.1 Lacipirellula sp. | reverse complement strand
CGGTGGGCGCGACCAGGCCGATAATCGTTTTGAGCAGCACCGTCTTGCCGCAGCCGCTTTCGCCGATGACGGCGAGCGTTTGCCCCCGTGGCACGCTGATCGTCAGATCGCGCAGCACCGGTTGCCGTCCGAAGCGGACGTTCAGGTCTTGCACGTCGATGAGGGGGGCGGCGGAGACCATGGTTGCAAGGCTGTCGTCTAGCGGCTAGCGGCCAGAGGAATGGCTCTGTCTCTCTTCTGGCCGCAAGCCGCGAGCCGCGAGCCGACAGCCACTCCTTCACGCTCCAAACAACGTCGGCGCCACCGGCCAGATGGCGAGGTAAATTTGATCGAGCACGATGCTCACCAACAGGTCCAGGATAATAATCACCACGAACGAGTAGACGAACGCCGTGGTCGCCGCCCGGCCGACGCCCTCGGCGCCGGGGAGGCAGTGAAAGCCGCGGTAGCAACTGATAATGCCGATCGTCGCGCCGAAGAAAATGCTCTTTACCACGCCGTAGAAAAGATCCCAGTTCTCGACAAATCGCTGGGCGTTCGAGCGGTAGTGGTGGTAGTCGATTCCCAAAAACCACACGCAGTAGAACGCCCCGCCGACGACGCCCATGAATACGGCGATGATCGTGAGCGAGGGAATTAGCAGCAGGCAGCTCAAAAACCGCGGCACTACCAGGTATTGAATCGGGTTGGCGCCCATGCTGGTGAGCGCGTCGATCTGCTCGGTGACGCGCATCGTGCCCAGCTCCGCGGCCATCGAACTGCCGACCCGGCCGGCGAGCATCGTGGCGGCGAGCACGGGGCCGAGTTCGCGGAACATTGATTTATTGATCACGCCGCCTAGCTGCGTTTCCAGCCCAAACGCGCGGAACTGCGTGTACGACTGGACGGCGAGCACCATGCCGGTGAACGTGCCAATGATGGCGACGACGGGCCAACTTTGCACGCCGATCGTATACATGTTGGCGACGAGCGTGTCGCGGCGGGGCAAGCGGGTGAACAACCAGCCGAGCATGCTCCACGCGAACAGCGTGATGTCGCCGAGACCCTCGACGCCGCGGATGATGACGGCGCCGAAGTCGGCGATGCCGCCGCTCAGGCGCGCGACGGGGCCGCGTGTGGCGGAAGATGTCGGGTAGGTGCTGGCAGTGGACATTGCAATGAAAGCCCCCAGCTCTGCCGGGGGACGGTTTATTAGGACTCGGACCGCATGCCGAACGGTCCCCCGGAAGAGCCGGGGGCTTTCAGTTCAAGCGCAACCCTTATTTCAGTTCGACCTTGGCGACTTGTTTGCTTGAGTGAAGCTGTAGGGTCGCGACGATTTTGCCGACTGGCGAGGGGGTGGATGCTAGCGGCGGCAGGCGCCAACAAAAATAGCCCCCGGTCATTGACCGGGGGCTAAATGGGGGTCGCATCGTATGTAAACGCACAGCCCTCCTCCCCGGCCCTCCCCATGACAGGGAGGTAGCGGGAGTAGGTTGGGCTGGCTGAATCGTCCTTTAGTTCTCCTCGACCGCTGAAGCGGACTCGCCTTCGCCAACGCCGGCGCCGACGGGTTCGGGCTGCTCTCCCTTGAGGGTGAGGCCCTCGAAGTTGAGTTGCTTCTTGTCGGCCACCTTCTTTACCGACACGCGGATCGTGTCCTTGCCGTTGAACTCGCCCTTGAGCAGTTCCTCGGCCAGCGGGTCCTCGATGAACGACTCGATCGCCCGCCGCAGCGGCCGGGCGCCGTAGTCGGTATTCGAGCCCTTCTTGATCAGGAACTCCTTAGATTCGTCGCTGAGCTCCAGCGCGAGCCCCTTCTCCTTGAGGCGCTTGCGAATCTTCGACAGTTCGAGGTCGACCACTTCCTTGAGGTCCTCCCCGGTGAGGTGACGGAACACGATGATGTCGTTCACGCGGTTGATGAACTCGGGCCGGAAGACCTTTTCGATTTCATCGGTGACGCGCTTCTTCATGCTCTCGTAGCTGGCGTCCTCGTCGGCCTTCTGGAAACCGAACGCCGACTCGTTCTTGATCGCATCGGCGCCCGCGTTCGTGGTCATGATGAGGATCACGTTGCGGAAGTCGACGTTGCGACCGAAGCTGTCGGTCAGCCGGCCTTCTTCCATGAGCTGGAGCAGCATGTTGAAGACCTCGGGGTGGGCTTTCTCGATTTCATCGAGCAGCACCACCGCGTAGGGGCGGCGGCGAATTTGCTCGGTGAGCTGGCCGCCTTCCTCGTAGCCGACGTATCCGGGGGGCGCCCCGATGAGCCGGCTGACGTTGTGCTTCTCCATGTACTCGCTCATGTCGATCTGGAT
>JBGSYU010000256.1:0-14883 GCA_041750715.1 Lacipirellula sp. | reverse complement strand
CCATCTCGTACTCTTTCCAGCCGATGATCGATTCCTCGATGAGCACCTGCGTGGTCGGCGACAGGTCGAGGCCCCGCAGCACCAGTTCGTCGAACTCGTGCCGGTTGTACGCGATGGCAGATCCGCTGCCGCCCATCGTGAAGCTTGGCCGTACCACCGCGGGCAGCCCGATCTCCTCGACCAGCGCGCGGGCCTCCTCGATCGTCTGCACGGTTTTGCCGTTGCAGGTGGCCAGCCCGATCTTCGCCATCGCCTGCTTGAACCGCTCGCGGCTCTCGGCCTTGTCGATGACGTCGGCGTTGGCGCCGATCATCTCGACGCCGTATTTCGCGAGCACGCCGTGGGCTTCGAGTTCCATCGCCAGATTGAGCGCGGTCTGGCCGCCGAGGGTCGGCAGCAGCGCGTCGGGCCGCTCGGCGGCGATCACCTTCTCGACGATCTCCCAGGTGAGCGGCTCGATGTAGGTGCGGTCGGCCGTCGACGGATCGGTCATGATCGTCGCGGGGTTGGAGTTAATGAGGATGACCTCGTACCCCTCCTCGCGCAGCGCCTTGCAGGCCTGCGTGCCGGAGTAGTCGAACTCGCAGGCCTGACCGATGACGATGGGGCCGGAGCCGATGAGCAGAATGCGGTGGATGTCGTTTCGTCGTGGCAAGGGGAGGCTCGAGGGTTGAGGGGCGGCCTGTATCGGCGAGGGGGCCAAGAGTCGCGAGCTAACAGCCCGCCGGTGCAGTGCGAGCGAGCGAGCCGCGCCCCAGGGTAGCCCCGCGACGGGTGTAAAATCGCTCCATCGTATCCCGGATGGCGTCGATGCTTCAAGGGTTCGATTCCCAGGTACGCCGCACTACCGCGAACCGTGGGCTGGATGATCCGGGGGCGTTGGCGTACGCTTGCGGCTCTCCCCCCAGGATGAAAGCCGCCCCGTATGAGCGAACCCCGTCAAGAACGCCTCGCCGATTTCGTCGCCTGGGCCGCGGCCCACGTCACGGGCGACGAAAAGGGGCAGGCCCAGATCTTTCTCGACCGGCTGTTTCAGGCCTTCGGCCAGCGCGGCACGCTCGACGTCGGCGGCGCCCCCGAGATGCGCATTCGCAAGGCCCAGGAAGACGGCGGCGGCACCGCGTTCGCCGACTACGTTTGGAAGCCGGTCGTGCTGATCGAAATGAAGAAGCGCGGCGTCGACCTCTCCAAGCACTTCCGCCAGGCGTTCGACTACTGGATTCGGCTCGCGCCCGATCGTCCGCAGTACACGGTGCTGTCGAACTTCGACGAGTTTTGGGTCTACGACTTCAACGTCCAGATGGACTCGCCCGTCGACACAGTCCGGCTCGATGAACTGCCGACGCGCTACGGCCCGCTCGCGTTCCTGTTCCCCACGAACGAAAAGCCGGTCTTCGGCAACGACCAAGAGGCGGTCACCCGCAAGGCGGCCGACCTGCTGGGGATGTGCTTCAACAAGCTGATCGTCCGCCGCGTGCCGCGCGACGCGGCGCAGTCGTTCACGCTGCAAATGCTCGTGGCCCTGTTCGCCGAGGACATCGGTCTCTTGGAAAAGTACACCGTCACACGACTCTTGGCGGACTGCAAGAAACCGACCGACAGCTACGACTTGCTCGGCGGCCTCTTTGAGGCGATGAACACCCCCGGCGGCGCCACCGGGGGTCGTTACAAGGGCGTCAAGTATTTTAACGGCGGCCTGTTCCGCACGCCGGCCCGACTGGAGTTGCAAGCGGACGAAGTCGCCCAACTCCGCGCGGCCGCCGACAGCAATTGGTCGCAGGTCCGCCCCGAAATTTTTGGCACGATCTTCGAGCAATCGTTCAACGCCGACGACGCCGGCAAGAAGGAACGCCACGCCTTCGGCGCCCACTTCACCAGCCCGGTCGACATCATGAAGATCGTGGGCCCCACCATCGTCGAGCCCTGGCGACAGCTCATCGAAACGGCAGCGTCGGTCAAGGAGCTTAACGGCCTGCTGGCCCGAATGCACGAGTACCGCGTCCTCGACCCAGCGTGCGGCAGCGGCAACTTCCTCTACATCGCCTACCGCGAGCTGAAGCGGTTGGAAGTCCGCGCTTACGAACGGCTGGCGGAGCTCTCGAAACGCCGCGAAGCCAAGCAGGAAGTCTTCGGTTTCGTCACCGCCGAGCAGTTCTTCGGGATGGATATTAACCCATTCGCGGTGGAGCTAGCCAAGGTGACGATGATGATCGGCCGCAAGCTGGCGATCGACGAGCTGCACATCACCGAGCCGGCGCTGCCGCTCGACAACCTCGACGCCAACTTCATCACCGGCGACGCTCTAATCTCCCTTGCAGCCCCGGGCTCTGCCCGGGGGTTGTCCGAACCCTCAACCAGCGCTGCCTACGCCCACGCCATCCCCACCGCCTGGCCCCCCGCCGACGTGATCATCGGCAATCCGCCGTTTCTCGGCGCCAAGCGACTCAAGCCGGAGCGCGGCCCAGACTACGTCAACGCCGTCCGCAAGCTCTACCCCGAAGTGCCGGGCATGGCCGACTACTGCGTCTATTGGTTCAACCGGTCGCACCATCACTTGCCCCAGTGCACGGCGGAGCGTCCGGAGCGCGGCCGTGCGGGACTGGTCGGCACGCAGAACATTCGGAACAACAAGTCCCGCGAAGGGGGACTCGACTACATCGTCCGCAGCGGGACGATCGTCGAAGCGGTCGACAACCAGCCGTGGAGCGGAGAAGCCAACGTCCATGTCAGTATCGCGAACTGGGTGAAGCACACCCCAATTGCAGCCCCGGGCTCTGCCCGGGGGTCGGCTCCCGCCCTCGTTGGAATCAGCGACCAACGCAAGGGCGACCCCCGGGCAAAGCCCGGGGCTGCAATCGACGAATCGGCACTGCTCATCCCCGCCAAACGCAAACTCTGGTTCAAAGTCGAACCCGCCCCCGGCGCCAGGAAACCGAAACGGCCAGGAACCGGCCCAGCGAGCAAGACCTATGAACTCGCGTTTCGCGAATGTCCTGAAATTAATGCGGCGTTATCAGATAAAGCAACCGTATCCGGCGCCGCGCAACTGTCGTGCAACCGCGAACCCCAAGTGGTCTTCAACGGACAGTACCCACGCCACGCCGGCTTCAAGCTTACATCTGCGGATGCTAAGGATTTTTTAGAGACCGATCCATCGTCAAGTGACGTTATTTTCCCATACTTGGCTGGGAAAGTGATGCTGACAATAAATGAGCCTGACGAATGGGTCATAGACTTTCAGCGACGCAGCATCGTCGATTCGCAGATATATCGCCGCCCATTTCAGCGACTCCAAGAAAAAGTTCTCCCGCACATAAGTGAGCTCGCGACAGTTGAACAAAATCGCACCGGCAAAGATTCTGGCCAGGACCAGAACTGGCTGAAGTCGTGGTGGCAGCATTTCCGTTGTCGTAGCGAAATGATTGAGACCATCGGCACTAGCAAAAGATATATCGCCTGCTCTGGCGTAACGAAGCGCCCGATCTTTTGTTTCGTCTCTTCAGAAATTCGGGCTGATCACGCGCTTTTCGCATTCGCCTTCGACGATGACTACAGCTTCGGCACTCTCCAATCTAACGCCCATTGGCAATGGTTCATCGCTAATTGCTCGAAGCTCAAGAGCGACTTCCGCTACACGCCCGAATCGGTTTTCGACACGTTCCCCTGGCCGCAAGCGCCCGCCGGCAAGCTCGTGACCGCCGTCGCCGAGGCTGGCCGCGAAGTCCGCCGCGTGCGCGACGAGGCGCTCACGAAGGTGACGGGGGGCTTGCGCGCCGTCTACCGCACGTTGGAATTGCCCGGCAAGAACCCGCTGAAAGACGCCCATGCCGCGCTCGACGCCGCGGTGCTGGCGGCCTACGGCTTCAGTGCCAAGAAAGATCTGCTGGCCCAACTTCTGGAGCTTAACTTCGCCGTCGCCGAGCGGCTCGAAGCCGGCGACCCCGTCACGGCCCCCGGCGTCCCGCCGGAGTTCGCGAACCCCAAGAGCCTCGTCACCGCCGACTGCATCCGGCCGGCCTGACCGAGCGCATGGCACGCAAAGATTGGGCGTGAGGCTGAGCCTCGTCAGTCCTCCAGCCAGTTCTCTTTCCTCAGCCCCTCGATCATCGAGAAATGGCGAACATTGCCGGTCACTAGGGTGAGATCGTGAACCAGCGCGGTGGCGGCAATCAGCAGATCAGGCGTTGCAACCGCTTGGCCGCGGTCGAGCAGCGCCGCCCCGACTTCCCCGAAGCGCTCGGCAACGTCCGCGTCGACAGGCAGAAGGACGAACTCGGCGCTCAAGACGCTCAGTTCATCGCGATAGCG
This sequence comes from Lacipirellula sp., assembly GCA_041750715.1. Taxonomy (GTDB): domain Bacteria; phylum Planctomycetota; class Planctomycetia; order Pirellulales; family Lacipirellulaceae; genus Lacipirellula. The sequence continues at coordinate 10,575 of JBGSYU010000256.1, read as the reverse complement.
CTGCGGCGTGTTCTTGCGAAAGAGCTACGTTTTCAGTTCGGCTAGCGTGACCGTCGACATCGCGAGGCGGCCCGTATGCTGCAACAGGCGAGACGTCACCTTGCCCCGCCCGCGGAAGTGGGCTGACACAACATCGGCATCAACCAGAAAACTCACGGCGCGTTCTCATCCGGCCGCAAGAGGCTCCGATCGTGTCGCCGCATATCGCCGAGTTCGGCAAGCCAGTGGTCAAGCGTCGCGTCGGCGTCCGCCCAAGCGCCCGCGGTCGCGCGGATGCCTTCGCCTGTGCCGGGGGCACACGATGGCGTCACCACCACCGGCGTTTGGTCAGGCAACTCGACGGGCGTTAGCGGCTTGAACACGCCGTTCTCGAAGATGGCGGAGATGCCTTTGGTCATTAACGCAATTCTACCACCGGCCAGTAGCGGTGGACAATTGGATCGTTTAATTCACTCATAAGCCTCAATCCGCGCCCGCAACTCCCGCGGCAGCCGATCTCGCAATTCAGGATGCGCCTCCACCAGCCGCATCACGTCCAGCAAATGCTTTTGGCGTTTGCTTGGCCGCCGCGCTCGATCGCTCCAGGCGGCGACCTTCCCGGCGAGGGTGTCATTGAGAGACGCAACGCGCATGGGAATGCCGTGAACGTCGGCGGAGATCGAACGGGAGGGGAAATCGCGATAGAAATCTTCGGTGCTGATTTGGACGGAGACGTGCGAGGAGCCCTTGAGATTAATCGAGCACTCGAACCGCTGGGCTTGGAAGCCTTCCGCCTCAAGAGCCGAGACGGCAGCTTCCACGCGGTCGGCGGCAATCACTACTTCGACGCCGGCCGTCGCGAGCGGTTCGACCGCCCAATGATTGACGGCCAATCCGCCGATCATGCACCAGGGGATTTCGAGCCGTTGGAGAACCTCCGTCAAGCGCGAAACGTCCCCCCCCGCCGCCGGCTGTTTGCCAGTCGTAAAATTGGCGCTCAGTCATTTAGTTCTGGCAGGGAAGCGTTACTCTCGCGCGCAGGAGGCGGCAAGGCGCCTAAACGACCTTCCGCCCCGTCACCAACTGAAGGACGAGGACGACCAGCGCCACGACCAGCAGGATGTGGACCAGGTTTCCCAGAATGCCGAAGCCGAAGCCGAGCGCCCACATGATCAACAAGACAAGCAGTACGGTCCAAAGCATCGTAGTACCCTTTTTTATGAGGTGGAAATCGGGGCGGCTTAAAACGCTCATCGCCCGTGTGCTTAGGCAGCAAGTATTGTACCACATGGCCATTTGCCGATAAATACAAGTCCTTGCATGGGTTCTCGCCAAGCCAGGTGATTGTTTCGCAACCTACGCGGTCGCCGTCGCTATCCTACCAGCGGTCGCCCTTCTTCCCTCCTCTCGGCGGCCGGCGCGGTGAACACGGCCATCGATACCGGTCGGAGCTTGTACGGGTACTGGACTCCAATCTTCGGCCCTTCCACTCCCCGATCCGTCGCCGTCTTCCCGCCTTCCTGAGGCGTCGGCTGTTCGGCCGTGTCGAAGAGCCGTTCCCACTCGCCGCCACCTGGCAGCTTGGGCAATTGGAACGGAATCTCCACCGAGTGATCGGCGTTGAACAGGATGAGAATGTGGTCGCCGATGATCGGCTCGCCATATTCGTCGTTGTCGATCATGCCGCCTTGCAGTCGCACGCCTAGGCAACGCATGTGGGGCTCGTTCCATTGGTCGTCGGTCATCTCCTGGCCGGTCGGATCGAGCCACGCGATTTCCGACACCAGTTTGCCGCGGATCGTCTTGCCGTGGAAGAATCGGCGTCGATGGAACGTGGGCTGCTGATGCCAGATGCTGATGATCTGCCGGGTGAAATCGAGCAGCTTCTGCTCGCGCTTCCCCCATTTCCAGGAGAGCCAACTGATTTCGCTGTCCTGGCAGTAGGCGTTGTTGTTGCCGCCCTGGGTATGGCCGCGCTCGTCGCCGGCGAGAATGAGCGGGATGCCTTGCGAGAGGATGAGGGTGGCCAGGAACGAGCGTTTCTTCTTCTCGCGAAGCTCGATAATCTTGGGATCCTTCGTCGGCCCCTCGACGCCGCAGTTCCAACTGTCGTTGTCGTTCGCGCCGTCGCGGTTGTCCTCTTTATTGGCTTCGTTGTGTTTGCTATCGTAGGACACCAGGTCGTTCAGCGAGAAGCCGTCGTGGACGGTGACGAAATTGACGCTCGCGTGCGGCCGGCGGCCGCCCCATTCGTACAGGTCGCTGGAGCCGCTGATGCGAGTGGCGAACTCGGACGCGAGCCCGCCGTCGCCTTTCCAAAAGCCGCGGACGCAATCGCGGTAGCGGCCGTTCCATTCCTGCCACAGCACGGGGAAATTGCCGACCTGGTAACCGCCTTCGCCCAAGTCCCACGGCTCGGCGATCAGCTTCACCTGGCTCAGGACGGGGTCTTGGTGAATGATGTCGAAGAACGCGCCGAGCTTGTTCACTTCGTGCAGTTCGCGGGCCAAGGTGCTGGCCAGATCGAAGCGGAACCCGTCGACGTGCATGTCGAGCACCCAGTACCGCAGGCTGTCCATGATGAGCTGCAACACGCGCGGGTTCTGCATGCTCAGGGTGTTGCCGCAGCCGGTGTAGTCCATGTAGTAGCGCGGGTCCTCGGGCGAGAGGCGGTAGTAGCAGGCGTTGTCGATGCCGCGGAAGGTGTAGGTCGGGCCCATTTGGTTGCCCTCGGACGTGTGGTTGTAGACCACGTCGAGGATCACCTCGATGCCGGCGTCGTGCAGGTTGGCGACCATCGACTTGAATTCGACCAAGAGATCGGAAGGGCGATCGCCGGAGCTGTAGCTGGGTTCGGGGGCGAAGAACGACAGGGTGTTGTAACCCCAGTAGTTGATCAGCCCTTTTTCGGCGAGGTGGCGATCGTCGCCCTTGGCGTGAATCGGCAGCAGCTCGACCGCAGTGACGCCGAGGTCTTTCAAATATCGAATCGACGCTTCCGACCCGAGGCCGGCGTAGGTGCCGCGGAGCGCTTCGGGAATTTCCTCGTTGAGCTTGGAGAAGCCCTTCACATGCATTTCGTAGATCAGCGTCTTATGCGAAGGCACGTTCGGCGGGCGATCGTCGCCCCAGGAGAACGCCTCGTCGACGACGCACCCCAGCGGGGCGTCGCCGCCGCTATCCAACTCGCTGAAGGACAGGTCGAGCTTCGGGTCGTTGAATTTGTATCCCCATAAGGAGTCGGCCGGTTTGGGCGGTCGGCCCAGCGCCTTGGCGTAGGGATCGAGCAGCAGCTTGTTGGCGTTGAAGCGATGCCCCTTGGCCGGCTCGTAGGGGCCGTGAACGCGGTAGCCGTAAAGCTGCCCCGGGCGAATGTCCGGCAGGTAGGCGTGCCAGACCATGTCGGTGTGCTCGGCGAGGACGATTCGTTGCGATTCCTTGGCGTCCTCGGGCGAGTCGTAGAGGCAAAGCTCGACCTTGGTGGCGTTCTCGCTGTAGAGCGCGAAGTTCACGCCCTTTCCGTTCCAGGTGGCGCCGAGGGGGTAGGGGCGTCCTGGCCAGATTCGCATCGCTTGCATACTTATTCCTTCGCGGCGGTGAGCAGCGCGACCGGCAGAACATTGAACACGTCTGCCGCGCTGAATGCTAATGTATCGTTGTCGGCGGACGCGTGCAGGGTGCGGCCTGTTAATTCACAGCGCCAGAGCTGGCCGACGCCTGCGGGAAGCGCGAGCGTGGTGTTTCCCCACGGAGCGCTCAACGACGTTTGGACCGAGGGTGCGCCGGTTTGATGCGTGAGGCGGTGGAAGTGCCGGGGCGTTACGGCGATGGCCCAACGGTCTTCGTGCTGGCGGGCGAATGCGAACAGATGTTCGGCCGCGTCGCCGGCGGCCGCTAAGGGAACGTATTGACCGAGAGAAAACACATCGGGCCACTTGCGTCGTAGCGCCAGCGCACGCGCGGCGACGAGCAGCTTCGCGCGGGGATCGGGCCACGCGGCCGCGACTTTGCGGGCGGCGCCTTCCGCATCTTCGCGGCACTGGCGGTCGAGTTCTTCCCAGGCGGTTTGCCGGGCGGCGAAATCCACCGGCCGGCGATTGTCCGGATCGACCAGGCTAAAATCCCATAGCTCGGTTCCTTGGTAGAAATCGGGCACGCCCGGCAGCGTGATCTTCAGCAGCGCTTGGCTGAGTGCGTTGACGAATCCTGCGTCGGCGATGGTGGCTACGAACTGGCCAAGGTCGGCTTGAAACGCGGCGGCTTCGGGGCTCATGATGCGGCGGACGAAGTCGAACACCGCCGCTTCGTAGTCCTCGGACGGGTTCATCCACGAGGAATGCAGCTTGGCTTCGCGGAGCGCCTTCTCCATATACTGCACGATTCGCTCGACGTACGGCTCACGCTGCGCGTCGGCAATCGCCTCCACCGGCCATGTGCCGACCATCGACTGGTACAGCAGGTACTCCTCGTTGGCGTCGGGAATCGGCTCGCCTTCGACGCCTTGCCGCCAGGGGCGATTCATTTGCCGCCAGCGCAGGACGGCGTCTCGCCACGTTTGCGGGGTTTCCGAGAGGACGTGTAGGCGGGCGCGGACGTCTTCGCTTCGCTTGGCGTCGTGCGTCGACGACGCCGACAGGCCGTGGGGCCAGGCAGCGACGCGGTGTTGCATCAGCCGGTGGAATTCGTCGGCCGTGAGACCGCCAGCGTCGAGCTCGCCGCCGACTTCGTTGAGCGAGGCGAGCGGGTAGTACCGGTAGAACGCGGTGTCCTCGACGCCCTTCGCCGCGACGGGGCCGCTGACTTGCTGAAGTTTTAAGGCGAAGTGCCGCCATGCTTCGCGCTGCTCTTGGTCGAGCGACGTGGGGAACTGCAAGAGCAGCACCGACGCGAGAAAATCGAACGGCGAGCGCGACATGCTCGGATTGCGGCGCTTGGCGAGCCGCACGGCCAGCCCGATGCGGCGGTGGTCCTCTTCGCTCGCCTCCCAACCGCGCGGCGGGACGTAGGTGCGGTAAACGTGCAGGCACGCGACGACTTCTTGCAACGCGCGTTGGAGCGTGGGCAGGGTGAAGTCGCACGAGGCCCGCTGCTGCTGGGCGATGCGGTAGAGTTGCGCCGCGAGCATGTGCATCTCGCTCAGCATCAGGGAGCCGGCGGCTTCTCGCTTGCTTTCGTAGAGCAACTCGGCTGCCGTCGCTTCCACGCCTGCCAGCTCTTCGTAGCTGTTGCGAATCTCCGTCACACCTTCGGCATGGACGAGCAGGCGGTTGACCAGATTGAGAAACTCGTAGCCGGTCGTCCCTTGCACGGCCCAATCGGCGGGGAGCTGCTCGTTTCCCGAGAGGATTTTCTCGGCGACGATGTAAAGCGGCTCCTCGGGCGCCTCGCCGCCGCTTCCCGTGCGTGTCTGTCGAAAGAGCGTTTGCAGATCGTTGAAGTATTGCGCCGGATCGAGCAAGCCGTCGGGATGGTCGATCCGCAAGCCGGTGACAAGATTCTGAGCCAGCAGATCGGCGATGAGCCGGTGGACCGCATGGAACACTTGCGGATCCTCGACGCGGATGGCGGCCAACTCGTTGACGTCGAAGAAGCGGCGATAGTTGATTTCGTCCGACGCGACCCGCCAGTAGGCCAGGCGGTAGCACTGGGCGGCGAGGAGCGCTTCCAGACGATTGAAACTGCTGGGCTCGCCGCAGACGCCGTTGATTTCTGCCAGCGCGGATTCGAGCGCGCGTCGAACGCGGGGGCGCTCGTCGACGAGATGGGCAAGTCGCCGCCGTGCGATGCGCTGTTCGCGGTACCGTTGGCGCATGGCGATGCCGCCACGTTGGTCGCTCGGCGGTAAATGTCGGAGCTGCAACAGGATGCTCGCCAACTCCGCTTGCTCGACCTGAGATTGTCGAGTGGCGGATTCCTGCACGGCGGCGAGGCGCTGCGCGACGACTTCCAGGACCTCCGTCCAGGTTCGCGGGGCCAGCGGAAAATGCCGGGCGAAGTATTTGATCCGAAGCCGACGGTCGTCGAACATGACGCTTAGCTCGCCGTCTTCCAGCGTGGCGCCGAACGGCTTTCCTAACACTGGCAGCAACACGCGATGCTTGAGATTGAGCGGGATGGCGTCCCAGTCGACGTCGAAGAAGTGGGCGTACCGCGCCGCTTCGCCGTTTTCCAGCACGTCCTGCCAGTAGCGATTGCCCGCATCGTCGATGCCCATGTGGTTCGGCACCACGTCGAGCATGACGCCCATGCCGGCGGCTCGCGCCGCGACGGCCATTTTTAGAAACGCTTCCTTGCCGCCCAAGGCCGGTTCGATCTGGCCGTGATCGACGACGTCGTATCCGTGCGTGCTATTCTCGCCGGCGCGGAACAGGGGCGAGAGATAGAGATCGCTGATGCCCAGCGATTGCAAATAGGGCAGCAATTGCTGAATCTGCTCGAACCCAAAATCCTTACGCAGTTGAAAACGATAGGTGGCAAGCGGGATGCGATTGACGGGTGGGGTCGCTACGTCGCCGGGAAGCGTGCTAGTCTGCTGGGACATGGGCGGCCGATAGTTTCCGTAAATGCGAAGCGGCAAGTCATTCTGAGTGGAGCGAAGAATCTAGAACCCCGCTAGATCCTTCGCTCCGCTCAGGATGACACAATTCTGCGGCGCATCCAATTTCCTATTCTGCGGCGCGTCCTACGGCGGCGTTGGCATGCGACTTGCAATGCAGAGCATTCCGCGCTGCGATTAACTTGGATGCGCTCAGCAAAGGATGTGCCGGATGTCTGCGGCGATAAGTCACCAGCGAAAGCTCCCCGTGGGGGCTGAACTGCACGACGGCGGCGCCCACTTTCGGGTGTGGGCGCCCCGCTGCGAGTCGGTGAATTTGGTGCTGTTGGGAGCCGACGGCCAGAGCGAAGATCGCGTCGTGCCGCTCGAAGCGGAATCCGAGGGATACTTCGCGGCGTACGCGGCCGACGTGCAATCGGGCGAGTTGTACGGATACAGTTTAGACGACCATCGGCAGCTTTACCCAGATCCGGCGTCGCGGTTTCAGCCGCGCGGCGTGCATGGGCCTTCGCAGTTGGCGGACCCGGCGGCTTTTGAATGGACCGCCACCGAATGGCCCGGCGTGAAGATGCACGGGCAAGTGGCTTACGAACTGCATCTGGGCACGTTCACGCCGCAGGGCACATGGCAGGCGGCGCTGGAAAAACTTCCGCACCTTCGCGACGTCGGCGTCACGCTCATCGAGATTATGCCGCTGGCCGATTTTAACGGCGAGTTCGGCTGGGGCTACGACGGCGTCGCCTGGTTTGCCCCCTCGCATTTGTACGGCACGCCGGATGACGCGAAACGCTTCATCGACGAGGCGCACCGCCTGGGCATCGGCGTGATTCTGGACGCGGTCTACAACCACTTCGGCGCGTGCGGGAATTACACTGGCGCGTACTCGGACTACTACGTCTCGACCCGGCATCCTACCGAGTGGGGTGCCGCGATCAACTTCGACGGGCCGCACTCGGCGCCGGTCCGCGAGTTCGTCGTGGCGAACGCCCAGTACTGGATCGACGAGTTCCGCTTCGACGGCCTGCGCATCGACGCCACGCAGGCGATTTTCGACGACTCGCCGCGGCACCTGCTTGCCGATCTCTCACACGCGGCACGGCGAGCGGCCGGCGAGCGGGCAATCTTGTTGATTGCGGAGAACGAGTTCCAGGACGTCTGTCATCTGGAGCCGGTGGACCGGCAGGGTTACGGGCTCGACGGGTTGTGGAACGACGATTTCCATCACGCCTGCCGCGTGGCGGCGACGGGGCACGCGGAGTTTTATTACGCCGACTACGCCGGGTCGCCGCAGGAGATTATCTCCGCGGTGCGACGAGGCTACTTGTATCAAGGACAATACGCGTCGCGGCAGAAACGGCGCCGCGGCACGCCGACGCGCGGCAAACGTGCCGAGCAGTTCACGCATTTTTTGCAGAACCACGACCAAGTGGCCAATTCCGGGCGGGCTCTGCGGCTGAACCAACTCACGTCGGCCGGACGGTACCGGGCGCTCACGGCCGTGCTGCTGCTGGGACCCGAGACGCCGCTGCTGTTCATGGGGCAGGAATTCGGCGCCACGACGCCCTTTCATTATTTTGCCGATCACGACGTCGACTTGGCACAGTTGGTACGCGCGGGGCGTTGGGGTTACATCCGCATGTTTCCAAGGACGGCGAAGTGGGGCGACAACGGCGAGCTGGCCGACCCGTCGTCGCGCGAGACATTCGAGCAGTCGAAGCTCGACTGGAACGAGTGCCAACGCAATGCGCGGACGCTCGCGCTGCATCGCGATCTGCTGCGGCTGCGGCGCGAGGACCGCATCTTTTCGCTCCAGGACTGGAGCATGATCGACGGCGCCGTAGTCGGCCCCGAGGCGCTGCTCCTGCGGTGGTTCGCCGAAGATGAAGGCGACCGGCTGCTGTGCGTGAACTTGGGCCGCGATCTCGACTGGCGGCCGATGACCGAGCCGCTGGCGGCGCCGCCGGCGGGTCACGAGTGGCGGCTCTTGTGGTCGAGCGAGCAGTTCGAATACGGCGGCGCGGGCACGCCGCCGTTCGATGCGAAGGGGTGGGTCATTCCCGGGCACACGGCGATTGTGCTGGAGGCGGCGCGGCGAGGCGATGACGCCTAGTTCGGCTGGCGGGTAGTCCGGGGACCCCTTTGTGCGATCTTTGAAGCATGCTGGGGGTGAGAGGCGGCAATCCGGGCGGCCAGTCACTAGAATGACACTGGCAAGGTTACTCTGTCGGCCCTCCCCGAAATTGGCTATATGTTCCGCCGAAATGGCACGGTCAATTCCATCGAATGCAACGCCAAGAATGCTGACGTGGGCACGCTCCACGGCGCGGCTCGATATTGCGTCCGTAGCCTTGTCCGAGAAAATTGCCGGCGAAAAAATCGAAGCATGGGAACGAGGGGATGGCACGCCGTCTCTGGCCCGCCTTCGCAAACTTGCGAAGCGATACAAGCGGCCGTTGATGGTTTTCTACTTGGCCGAACCGCCCACCGGCTTTTCCGTCGTCAAGGATTTTCGATTCCTGCCGGCAGATGTTGACCGCGAATTCTCACCGGAGTTAACGCTGCCCATTCGCGTCGCTCAAGAACGACAAGCATGGGCGGCATCGTTCTTGGAAGATGGCGGCTTTGAACCGATTGAATTGGTCGGCTCCAAGAACGTCAAAGCGGATTCGGCAATCGTCGGGAAGGAACTGCGCGAACGGCTGGGCGTGTCATTGGAAATTCAGAGCAACGCTCAGTCTGAATCTGACGCATACGGGTTGTGGCGTCGAGCTATCGAGCGTGTTGGCGTATTCGTATTTCAGACGGGTAAAGTAGCCGTGCAGGAAATGCGAGGCTTTGCGTTGCCCAACAAATACGCTCCCGCACTTGTCGTCAACTCAAAGGATTATTACCGTCCAAAATCGTTCACGCTGTTGCACGAATTGGCTCACGTCGTAATCGGGGAGGCTGCCGTCTCCGGGGCGGGCGAACATGCCTTTTTGGTCAATCCGAATCGACAAGCCGAACGATTCTGCAACCAGGTCGCCGCCGAGTCACTTGTGCCTGCCAGTGACTTCGCCGCACGCCTGCCCCGTGATTGGTCACAACGCGACGATGAAGTTGTGGCCAACTTAGCTCGACGCTACTGGGTTAGTCGTGACGTGATTCGGCTACGAATCGTCGAATTGGGTTATGCACCGCAAGAGTATATGGAAGCGAAGCGAACGCCGTTCGAGCCAAGAAAGAAAACCAAAGGCGGCCCAATTCCACAATCGACGCTGGCGATTGCCCGTGCGGGAGAATCGTTTTCACGAATCGCCGTTGGTGCGTATCGACAGGGCGAAATTCACGGCGGCGAACTGACTTCCCTACTAGGCATGCCGTTAAAGCATCTAGCCGCACTTGAGGCGGCAATCTTTCCGAACCGTGTCAGAAACAACGCCGGCTAGTTGTAATGCCCGTCAGATATTGCCTAGACACCAGCGTTTTCATCAACTCCTGGCAGGAGCATTATCGCATTGGCGTGTTTCCCGGCGTTTGGACTGCCTTGGACGGGCTGATTCGTAGCGGTCGGTTGATTTCATGTTTGGAAGTCTTTGCCGAATTAGAGAAGCAACGCGATGAACTGCTGACATGGGCTAAGGCACGCAAGCAGATTTTCGAGACGCCAACGCGAGATACCACGGCACAAATGGCAGAATTGATGGGGCGTTATCCAAACTTCGCGGCGGCGGGCGGCTCCGCTAATGCGGCTGATTCGTGGTTGATTGCTCACACTAGAGTTACCGGAACGACGGTGGTAACATTTGAGCAATTCCAGGAACGCAACAAGGCAACCAAGCCGCCAAAGATTCCCAACGTCTGCCACGAAATCGGCGTGCCGTGGTTGTCGCCCATCGACTTTTTTTCTGAAGCGGGCATTAGCTTCTGAAAGACAATGACCAAACGGCGATTGTAGGGCCGCGGCGACTTGGAGCAGCGGTCAATGCTAGGGTCGGGCTTGTCGAAAGCGGGATTTTCAATCGACTAGTTGGTAGCGCCGGTCAAGGGTCAGCTGCATT
>JBGSYU010000255.1:0-3429 GCA_041750715.1 Lacipirellula sp. | reverse complement strand
AACTACGACCGCCTCCCGGAGCGCGGCGACCTGAACCTCGATCCGCAGGCCGCCTTCGTTCACTACACGTCGAATGAAACGATCCAGGGCGTGCAGTTCAAGAGCGAGCCTAAAGTGGGCGACGTGCCGCTGGTGTGCGATGCATCGAGCGACTTTCTCCACCGGCTGCTGCCGGTCGAACAGTACGGGCTTATTTACGCGTGTGCCCAAAAGAACGCCGGACCAGCGGGCGTGACCGTGGTGATTATTCGCAAGAACCTGCTCAAGCGGAGCGATCCGAACCTGCCGGGCTATCTGAACTACGACATCCACAACGAAGGCGGCTCGATGTGGAACACGCCTCCCACCTTTGCGATTTATGTGCTCAAGCTAATCACCGAGTGGCTGAAGGACGATGTCGGCGGGTTGGAGGCGATGCACCAACGGAACCAGGACAAGGCTCGGCTGCTCTACGACGAGCTCGACCGCAGCGAAGGCTTTTACGCTGGCCACGCGAAGCGCGAGGATCGTTCGCTGATGAACGTCACGTTCCGGTTGCCCAGCGAGGAACTGACCAACCAGTTCGTCACCGAGGCGAAGAAACGAGAACTTCATGAGCTGAAGGGCCACCGCAGCGTCGGCGGCATACGGGCTTCGATTTACAATGCGATGCCGATGGGCGGCGTCGAAGCCTTGCGTGACTTTATGCAGGAGTTTCGGAAGAAGAACGCGATGTAGACGCTGAGAATTTGACGAATCGCCGGGCCGGGACGGCCCGGCTCGCTTGCACTGCCTACTGCCCCCTGCCTACTGCCCACTTCCTTCCCCATGCCCAACGTCATTGTCCTCGACACGCTCTCTCAAGAAGGTCTCGACCTGCTCGAGGCCGCCCCGGGCATCTCCTATGAAGTCCGCACCGGATTGAAGGGCGACGACCTTCGCAAGGCCCTCGCCGAGTTCGACGGCGCCATCTGCCGCAGCGGCGTGAAGATCACGCCCGAGGCGCTCGAAGGCAATCGCCGGCTGCGTGCCATCGTCCGCGCCGGCGTCGGCACCGACAACATCGACCGCGCCGCCGCCACTCGCGCCGGCGTCGTCGTGATGAATACCCCGGCCGGCAATACACTCAGTACTGCCGAACATGCCGTCACGCTCATGCTCGCCCTGTCGCGCAACATCGCGCCGGCGTATCAGGGTCTCATCGAAGGCCGCTGGGACCGCAACAAGTACATGGGCGCCCAGGTCGCCGGCAAGACGCTCGGCGTCGTCGGCCTGGGGCGCATCGGCCTCGCAGTCGCCACACGGGCGCGAGCCCTCGAAATGCGCGTCCTGGGCTACGACCCGTTCATGGCGAAGGACAAGGCCAAGGAACTGGGCATCGAGCCGTACGACACGGTCGACGAGATGCTGCCGTCGGTCGACTACCTATCGGTCCACACGCCGCTCACCGACGAAACTCGCAACATGATTGACATGCCGCAGCTCGATCGGCTCAAGCCGGGCGTGCGGCTCATCAACGCGGCCCGCGGCGGCATCTATAACGAAGCCGCGCTGGTCGAAGGGTTGAAGTCGGGAAAAATCGGCGGCGTCGCCCTCGACGTGTTCGTCGAAGAGCCTTGCACCGAGAGTCCGCTCTTTGGTATGCCCGGCGTCCTCTGCACGCCGCACTTGGGCGCAAGCACCGAGGAAGCCCAGACGCAAGTCGCCGTCGAAGCGGTGAACCTGTTGGTCGATTTCCTCACCACGGGTCAAATCAAGAACGCGGTGAACATCGCCGCGCTGGACGCGAAAACGCTCGAGCAGCTCCGCGGGTATTTGGACGTGGCGTTCCGACTCGGGCGCCTCTCGGCGGGACTCATTCCCAGCGGGTTGAACGCGTGCCGGTTGCTTTACCGCGGCGAGATCGCCGCCCGCGATACCAAGGTGCTCACCTCGGCATTCTCCGCAGGGCTGCTGCAAGCCGCCCTCGAAGAGGAGGTGAACCTCGTCAACGCCAGCCTGCTGCTCGAAGAACGCGGCATCGCGCTCTCGGTGGAGTCGCGCACCGAGATGGGCGCCTTCCGCTCGTCGATGAGCGTCGAGATTGAGGCCGTCAGCGGAGAGAAGCACAAAATCACCGGCGCCGTCTTCGGCCACTCGATGCCGCGGCTCGTGTCGCTCGACGGCTACCGCCTGGAAGCCTACCTCGACGGCTGGCTGCTCATCTTCACCCATAAGGACGTGCCGGGCATCATCGGCGGCGTCGGCACCACCTTCGGCCAGCACAACGTGAACATCGCCCAAATGGCCGTTGGCCGCGCCGGCGACGCCCCCGGCGGCGAAGCGGTCGGCATTCTCAACCTCGACGCCGAACCGCCCGCGGCCGCCCTCGATGCGGTCCGCAAACTCCCCGCCATAACCTCGGCGACGGTGATCCATTTGCCTAAGGCTGGCGAGCTGCCAAGCTGGTTGCAGGGCTGAAGAAGGCTGTAGACCGTAGTCCGTAGGCTGTAGGTAAAGCAGAAGAGGGCTTCTTTCCGGCCCACAGCCTACGGTCTACAGCCTACAGCCTCTCCTCTGCTAGCATCCAACCCCTACGCACGGCACATCCGGCAAGGACACCGGAAGTTTCCTGTCTTAACGCGGCATCTTGCGTCAAACCGCCCGCCGCGAGTAACCGATATTTCCACAGACCGACGCTGCCCCTATTCTGCGGGGCTCGCCGCTGGTCCTCTCCTGAAGCAACGAACGCCAGTCGCTCTCCCAACTCTAGGAATGGACAATGGAAGCCACGCTCTCCCCACCCCGGCCCGCGCTGCTCGACCAAGTTAACGGCGCCCTCAGCCGTAGCCCGTACGTCTCCGGAAGCAACCTCCGCGTCGAAGCGTCCGAAGGCGTGGTCCGGCTGGAAGGGGCCGTGCGGTCGTTCTTCCACAAGCAGATGGCTCAAGAACTCATTCGCCGCGTCGACGGCGTGGAGCGGATTGAGAATCGCTTGCAGGTGAAGTGGTAATTTTTTAAAGTGTTGGTATGGCGGCTGGGGGCTATACTGCGGGCATGCGGACCCCGCTGGCCATCGTCGCGTTTGTTCTGGCAACACTGCTATTAGGGTGGGCGTTAGTCTTCTGCGCCTTGGTCGGATACAAGGTGTATACCGACGGACTAATTGTCCTCGAGCAAGTTGAGTGGCCATTCCGCGTAAGAGCAGGGATCGCAGGGGCATTGGGACTATTGTTCCTGGTCTTGGGCTTAACGCTCTTGGGACCCAGGGGCTCGACAGAAGATTAGTCTCCTTCAGATAGCCGTAAGTGCTTTGGCTCGCAGTGGACTTCTGATAAAATAAATCCTCGACCCAAACCCTTGGCGAGGTAAGCGATGTCTAGCGTCCATTCGACCGATTTTAGTCAGTTCTGTGACTTCGTCGTTCAGATCCGCGAGCGAGGCCCAGTGGACGTGACGCCCGAGCAGAGC
>JBGSYU010000254.1:0-4691 GCA_041750715.1 Lacipirellula sp. | reverse complement strand
CGGCCCGTTTCGTCGGCGGCGCCGTGGCCGCTGAGGCGGGCTTCTTCGCCGTTGCGGCCGGAGAAGCGAGGGCGGGTGGCGAGCCGGCGGCGGTCAGCCAGTAAACGGTGAGGCAAGCGACCAGAATGCGGTAGGGTTGGTTCATGCTGCGGGATGATTCGAAGAACGAGGCTGTGGTCATTCGGAAATGCCCGTTGGAGTGCTTCGGCGATTCTCTCCGAGGCTCTCCGAGACTCTCCGAAACTCGTGGGCAGCTTCGGCGAAATTGCCCCACGGGGGCGATTGTAGGCGATTGCCGCTCCGTGTGAAATTGAGGCGGATTGCCGCGCACGGGCGAATCCAGGCCACTAAGCCGCAAGCGGCGCGAAGTCGCGGTTTGCGCAGGTGGGTCTTGATGATGCGCAACTTCGGCGATTCGTGCGTGCTGCGTCGTTCCTCGTTTTGCATTGCAGACTACAATGAAGCCTAGGCGTGGTCTGCGCGCCTGAGGAACAATCGGCGGAAGTAGGCCAGGCATGAGACCATCGTACGAGCGCCTTCTCGGCGCGATTCATCGAGCTCACCTCGCGATCGGCCGGCGTGCCAAGACGTCGCGCGACGCGACGCGGCAACGACGATCGCAGTCGGCGGGCGTCCTCCATTTCGAGCATCTCGAACCGCGCGTCGTGATGTCGGCGGCAGGTCTCGTGCCGGTGGGCGCTCAACCCACGGGGCCATTAAGCGGCAAGATCGTTTATACCTCGGCCGGTCACGGCTGGCAGTGGAATACGACCCTCAATCGCTTTGCCACCGACCGGGGCGATAACAACGAGATCGTCGAGGACTTCGGCAATCAAGATCAATTGACGTTTTACGCCGATTACCTGCTGCGGGCCGGGGCGACGGTCGTGCCCATGCGACCGGTGGGGCGGCAGATCAACGAGTTTGTGCTCGATAACGATTCGCCCGGCGTGACCTATAGCGGTTCCTGGAGCAACAGCACCGCCAGCGTGTACTACGACGAGGACTACGGCGTGAGCGGCGGAGGAAACGCCGACGCGGTGTCTTATCGCTTCGCCTCAATTAGCGCCAGCGAAACGGCCACCGCCACCTACGCGCCGAACATCGTGCAGGGCGGGTTCTATCCCGTTTACACCTGGGTGGCCGATTCCGCCAACCGGGCCAACCAACTGTACCGAGTGAACCACAGCGGGGGGGCGACCGAGATTCGCGTCGACCATCGCCTCGTGGGCAAGGGATGGGTATACCTCGGCACCTACCACTTCGAACCCGGTTCCGCCGGCAACGTGCAGATCAGCAATCGATCGACCTCCGGAACCAACGTGATCGCCGATTCCATCCGCTTCGGCAACGGCATGGGCGACGTCCGTATGGGCAGCGGCGGCGTCGGCACCGGCTCGATCTCCGGGTATCCTCGCGAGGACGAAAACTCCCTCCTCTGGCTCACGCGCGCCATTGGGCAGGGCAACAGCGCCGCTACCGTCATCGGCTCGGGCCTCTCCAGCAATGTTTCGGCTCCGTCGCGAATGGCCGAGCATATGAACGCGGCGCCGTTCGGCCAAGCGGTGTATATCGGCTTCCACTCGAACGCCGGCGGCGGTCGCGGCGCCGTGGGACTTATCGACACCGATCAGTTCACGCCGAACCAAGCGGCGCTGGCCTTGTACACGGGTCGGCAGATTAATCAAGACATGCAGGCGCTCAACGGGCAGTTCGAGCACAACTGGAGCACCCGCACGACGCACACCTTCAGCGGCGGCTTTGGCGAGATCGACGAAGGCGCCACCGCCGAGATGGACATGACGATCATCGAGGTGGGGTTCCACGACTCGGTGGAAGACGCGCAGCTCATGCGCGACCCGAAGGTGCGGGATCAGCTCGGCCGGTCGACCTACGAAGCGACCCTCGAGTATTTCGATAACTTCGGCGGATTGCCGACGCCCGTTACGACGCCGTCGGCGCCGGTGAACGTCCGCGCCGCCAGTGCCGCGAGCGGCGAAGTCACGTTGAACTGGTCTGCTGGGCCGACGGGCGTTTTCGGCCAAGCCGCGACCAGTTACCGGATCTACGCCTCCTCCAACGGTTACGGCTTCGACGGCGGAACGCTGGTCGCCGGCGGGGCGACCGCCACCGCCACGCTGTCGGGCTACGATCCCGCGCTGCCGTACTACTTCAGAGTCGTGGCGGTGAATGCCGGCGGCGAGTCGAAGGGCTCGGAGGTGCTGGCCGTCTCGCCGAATGGCGGCGTGAGAAGCGTGCTGATCGTCAACGGCTTCGACCGCAACGAGCGGACGCAGAACGTGCGCTACCCGTATCCGTTCACGGGCGACGGCTTGGTCGATCGCGTGCGGCCCCGGGGCAACAACAGCTTCGATTACACGGTGCAGGTCGCCAGCGCCATTCACGCCCATACGCCCGACATTCGCGTCGCCAGCACCAGCAACGAAGCGATCGTCGCCGGCGCCGTGAATCTGGCGAATTTCGACGCGGTGTTCTGGATCCTCGGCGAAGAATCGACCGCCACCGAAACCTTTAGCGCGGCGGAACAGACGAACGTTTCAACCTACCTCGCCGGGGGCGGCAAGCTGTTCGTTTCCGGAGCGGAGCTTGCGTGGGATTTGGATCGCCCCAACGCCCCGGCGCCGGCCGTGAATCCGACCGCCGCGGATCGCACGTTTCTGAACGGCGTGCTGAAGTCGGACTACCTGGCCGACGACGCCGGCACGTACAACGTCGTGGCCTCCGCAGGTTCGATCTTCACGGGGCTTAGTTTTTCATTCGACAACGGCGCGCAGTTTTACAATGTCGATACGCCCGACCGCATCACCCCGCTGGGCGGGGCGACGGCGGCGCTCAACTACAACACCGGCACGGGGGCGGCAGGCGTTCAATACACCGATGCCGCCAGCGGGTCGCAGTTAGTCGTGTTCGGCTTCCCGTTCGAGACGATTACCACCGCCGCCAACCGTACGGCGGTGATCGGCCGAATTATCGACTACTTTTCCTTGACGGAACTGCCGACCGAGATTGAGGTCGTCCTCGACAACGACGACGGCGCCGCGGTTTACTCCGAAACAGGCGCCTGGGAAACGTCGGGAATCGCCGGCTACAACGGACTGACGTTTCGCTTCGCGGGCGTCGCGAGCGATTCGACGGCCCAGTGGCGGTTCACGGCGCCGTTCGCCGGAAACGCTGAGGTGTCCGTCCAATACCGCGCGTCCGCAAGTCGGGCGACCAGTGCCGTATATGAAATCGACACGGGCGACGGCGTTGAAACCGCGTCGGCGGATCAGACTGCCAACGGCTTCACCTGGGGGTCGCTCGGCACGTTTTATTTCCAGGCGGGCCAACGAACGATTACGCTCAATGCGCAGCTAAGCTCCGGCGGCTCGGTGGTCAACGCCGATGCGGTGCGCGTGATTCTCACGGCCGGACCGCCGCCAGCCAACGCCGACTTCGACGCCGACGGCGACGTGGACGGGGCGGACTTCCTCACATGGCAGCGCAGTCTCGGCGGGCCGGGCGACCTGGCGGACGGCGATGCCAACGGCGACAACCTGGTGGACGGCGAGGACCTAATCGTATGGCAGGCCCAATTCGGCGATCCGATGCAGGCGCCCAGCGCATTAGCGAACGCCGCATCGTTTTCAGTGGCTGGCAGTGAAGCCGCGTTGGAGTCTTCGAGAGTCGACGCAATTTCCCTCGCTCAGTTCGACCTTTCTTTACGCTCTTTACGCGAATCGCGACCGGCGGTTAAGGCGGCAATTCGCGAGGAGCGGCGAGCGGATGCGATAGCGACGCTAAGCGCGAGTTCTAGGGCAGAGGATGCCGTTGATTCGGTGACGCAGTCGCCGGCTCTCTCGCTCCTCCGTCGACGACTGCTAGGGAGGGAGCTGTCCGCGTCGGATGAGCGTGAACTTTTCAACGAGGCGTTCGACCGCTTGCAGGATTGGTCGTGGCGCGACGGCCCTGGGTAGGCGCGCCCTCCCAAAACACGATCGTCAGCACCGTAAAATTCTGCGCAAAATCGTGAAAAAAGTGCGCACAGAAAGTTTCGCATTTTCCTCTGACGGCGTTATTATGACCACCTAGGTGGAGTGCGCAGGTTCGCGCGTCGCGGCCCTGGGTCAAAAGCCGTTTAGATGGCCGTCAGCGGCCCGACGAGCGGTTTTACTCCGCCGCCCTTTTCGACGTGCCTGCTGTGGCGGCCGGCGCGGCGGTCGAATTGAACTGAAGATCGCTGGATGCAGCTCCCGAGCGTTCGGGGCTTACAAGACGCCACCTGAGGTTCGGTCCGCTGGGCCGCGGTTTTTAACGATGCTCCTCATTCGTTAGGCGGGAATGGCGTTAGGCGGGAATGGGTAGTTCCCATCGCTAAGTGGTCGCCGTCGCGTATTGCTCATGAACTCTGCCCCTTTGAAAGACTCAAGGACCAAGCATATGACACTTCGCGCTTCCCTCGTTAACTTCGTCGGTTTGACGCTGGTTGCCGTTCTCGCAACGCCCGCAGCCGCACAGTTGTATACTCAAAACTTTGACGTTAACAACCAACTCGCCCTGTGGACGGTCAATAACGGTCCGACCGATGAGAACGTCAATCTCTTCTTCGACTACAGCACGGTGGGCATTCCCTCGGCTCCCAATTCGACCGGCGGCAGCACGCGCGGCATGAAGCTGCAGGCGAATCTCTC
>JBGSYU010000253.1:0-4522 GCA_041750715.1 Lacipirellula sp. | reverse complement strand
GCGACGTTTTGCGTAGTCGTGGAACTAGTGGCGCTGGTATGAGCTGCAACGTCGTCGTTGCCGTTGGGCACGCCGCCGCCGTTCCAGCCCGGATTGACGTTGCTGCTCCAGTTCCCGTTGCCGCCGGCCCAGAAGGAGGTCGACGCCACCCCTGGCGACGCCGCCAAAAAAAAGGCTGTCGCCAGGGCGACCGCTGAAAGCGACGCGCGGCAATGGACTGCAATTCGGATGGCAGTATTCCTTCGTGGTGATATCAGCCCGTTGCGCTAATCGCCTGCGGGTAAGCACGCGGGAGGCGAATGTCGCCTATTGTAATCAGACCGAACGGGCGGACGGCCGCTAAACCAGCGGCGCCATCGATTTAGCGAAGTTTCCGGCCGTCGGCAGACGACGTTTCACTACGCAACTTCGGCGGCGGGGAGAGCGCACCTCACGCGCCACACTCGGCATTGGTAGGCTAAATCCTACTCTGGCAGCGGCTTGCCCTTGGTTTCCGGGGCGAACGGCAGGATCGCCAAGCCTGCAATGAAGATCACGCACATCGTCATCGCCGAATAGCGCTCCATGAGCGGCGACCCGTGGTCGCCGAAAACGCCCGTCGCCAGCTTCGCGGAGAACAGGCTGCCGGCGGCGGCGGCGAAGCGTCCCAGATTG
Source organism: Lacipirellula sp. (assembly GCA_041750715.1). Classification (GTDB taxonomy): domain Bacteria; phylum Planctomycetota; class Planctomycetia; order Pirellulales; family Lacipirellulaceae; genus Lacipirellula. The sequence goes on along the minus strand of JBGSYU010000253.1, from coordinate 3,868 downwards.
TAGCAGAACGAAGTACCCGTGCTCCGCAAGCGGCTGGGAAACAACTCCGGCAAGTAGATGGCGAACCCTGCAAACGGGCCGAGTTGTGCCGCGCCCATGAGCGGCATCCAAAAATATGCTTGCATCGGCGTGGTCATCATCCAATAGGCGAGCACCGTCACAATCAACGCCGCGGTAAAGCCCAACGCAAACGCGAGACGCCGGCCCCATGCCATGGCAATTCGCGTGAAGATCCACATACCCGTCGCCGCGCCGAGCATGTTCAGCGTGTACGCCCAGGTGATCGACGACGCGATCGCCTTGTCCAGCGCCAGCCCGCTGAGCCCCTCGCCTTCGAAATGCTGCCGAAACACGAACCGCTGCAAGTCGACGGCATATTCGCCGATGGCCCACAGCCCGATCACGCCCGTCGACGCGAGTACGGCGCCCACCAGCAAGTTCTTCCGCCATCGCTTTTCGGCCAGCAGCGCCGCATACGGCGCGAAAATGCTCCCCCTCGCAAGCCGACCCTCCGCTTTCGCCCGCAGCCACGGCTCAGGCTCCTTGAGGAATTTCCCCGTGAAGATGACCAGCACCGCCGGAATGGCGCCGACGAGAAACATGAACCGCCACGAGTTTCCTTTGTCGATCAACTCCGCTTGTTCCATCGACTGGAACATGGAGTTGAACGCGCCGGCCGTCAGGTTGCCGATGGTCGATAGCACCTGCAACATGCCGAGGGCGCCGGTTCGCGCCGTGTCCGGCACGGTCTCGGCGATCAACGAGACCGCCAACCCAAACACCCCGCCGACGCCCAACCCCGTGATAAATCTAAACGCGGCAAAATCCCAGTACGAGCGACTGAAGTACGTCAGGCCAGTGAACATCGAATACAGCAACACCGTTATCGTGAGCATCTTGGCTCGGCCGTAGCGGTCGCCCAGAGCGCCGAAAATGAGACCGCCGATGCCCCAGCCGATGAGGAAAATCGCGGTAACGGTCTTTCCGGTGGCTTGCACTTCGCCAGGAGCCTCGCCGGGCATCAGCGCCGTCAGCGCAGGATTGCGTGCTAGTGAGAACAGCCGCTGGTCGAGGCAATCGAACGACCAGCACGCCGACGCGATGATAAACACAAACCAGTGGTAAGGCGTCAGTTCGCGATACCAGGCACGTTGCGGTTCAGTCATAGTGATTCTCGCTCATCGTGCGGCCCGCGCCGCGACGGTTTAGGGAACTGTTAATCCGGGAGGGCTTCGGCCGGCGGCTCAGGCAGCCAGAAGCTGAGCACCGTGCCGGAGGCGTACACGCTGAAGCCGACCGCACAGGCGGCCAGCGCTAACGACCTGTCCGGCATGTGTTGCGTAAGCCAGGTGGTAAGCAGCGCGAAGCTGGTGCCCATCATGCGACCGCCAATGTTCGCCGCAAAACTTTCACCTGTGCCGCGGAGATGCAGCGGATAAACCCGCGGTAGAAAATTGCCCCAAAAGCTAAATTGCGCGACCGTCAGCAAGCCCGCCGCGAAGATGCCATATTTCAACAAGTCGAGATCGGTTCGCGCCGGGTAATAGTAAAGCCACGGAACCAGCAGCAGCCCGGGAATAAGAAACAGCCGCAAGAGGCCCGGGCGACTTCCGATGCGGACAGCGAGGAACGCCAAGATGAAGCGCCCCGCGAGGCCGCCGAACTCTTGATAGGCATTCACCGCGGAGGCGGCGGTCTGCTCGATCCGCTTCTGCTCGGGGACCGCTTTGCCCGCGGTCAGCTCTTTGACCTGCGGCAGATTCGGCACCATCCGCGGCGTGTGCTGCAACGCGCCGAACGCAGCGCCGTAGCTACACGCAAACATGAGCGTGGTCACGATCGTCGTCCGCCGCAGTTCCCGTGAAAAAAGTTCGCGAAGACTCGGCCGCCGCAGCGTGCCCGCCGCCTTGGCCCTGGCCCACGCAGGCGACTCGGGCAGGAACGGCCGAATGAGAATCAGCGGCAGCGCCGGAAACACGCCCGAGATAAGCGTGTATCGCCACGCCTCATGCCCGCCGCGAATCGCCGGCAGGTACTGCCCATACTGCACCGCCAAAAAATAGGCTCCGGTTACGAGCAACCCGCCGATCGAAGAAAACGCCTGCGTGTATCCCAATACGCGCTCCCGCTGCTTAGGATTGGAGAACAACTCCGCCAGCCACGCCACCGCTGCCACAAATTCAACGCACACGCCGATGAACGTCATGCACCGCAACAGCAGCAGCATCTCAATGGAAATCGCAAACCCCGCCGCGCACGCTGAGAACGCGTACAGGAGAATGCTGAGCGTGAGCACGCGGCGGCGCCCCCACAGGTCGGTGAGGTAACCGCCCAAGAGTCCAAACAACCCGCCCGCCATCGCCGGCACGAAAAACAATAGCCCCACCCACTGCTCGAACTCCGGCGTACCGGGCGACGCTCCCGTCAGCTCCAGCAGCATCGGCCGCACGATCAGCGGCAACATCAAGAGTTCGTAAATGTCAAACGCGAAGCCAATCGCGGCGATGACGCAGACCGTCCACATCGTAAAGGTCATGCGTGTGGAGGGCGCGTCGGGCATGGGCGAAGCGGTGGCATGAAAAATGAGACCAAGAAAAGCCGCAACGCGGCGACAGTAAGTAGCCGGGGGCGCAAGCCCCCGGTTCAGCCCCAGCGGGGCGGCGTAATGTAGCCAGGGGCGCGCGCCCCTGGATTGCGAGTTACGGAATACACAAGCCCCAGCGGGGCGACATCATTCCGGCGCCTAGATTGATGTCGCCCCGCTGGGGCTTTGCCGCAAGGGTCGCGGTAAACCAGGGGCTTGCGCCCCTGGCTACACTTCTTCGCCCCTCCGGGGCTAAAAAGCAATGCGGCAACTCTACTTCACGCCTCCACCGTCGCCTCATGTTCCCTAAGCGCCCGCCGTCGGTCAAGCGGCGAAAGCATCGATTCGATCTTCGCCTTGGCGGCCGCCGCCGACTTTTTCGGCGCCTTCAGATCGAATACACGGCCGATCGGCCCGAACATAATCGCGGGGAGCATAATCAATTCCGCGATGATGCCCGCAATCAAGATCGTGAGCATCAACCACCCGAATCGCTGCGTCGGCGTAAACGAGCTGGTGGCGAACACCGACAGCCCAAGCCCGTTGATGAGGCCCGCCTGAAGCGTCGCCGTCGCCGAGCGCCGATACGACGCGAGCACCGCCTCCGCGCGATCGCCCAGCGCTCGCAAGTCGTCCTTATACCAGGCGAGGAAGTGGATCGTGTCGTCCACCGCCACGCCCAGCGCAATGCTCGCCGCCATCATCGAGCCGATGTCGACCGGAATTCCCAGCCACCCCATACCGCCGAACACCACCAGCACCGGCAGTGCGTTGGGAATCATCACCACGGCGCCCGCCGCCACGCCGCGGCACACCCACATCATCAGCGGCGTGATGGTGATAAACGACCACCACGTACTCTGAATGAGACTGTCGAGCAGCGCGTGCTGCGCCTTGTAAACCACCGGGATGACGCCGGTGTACGTCATGTCGACGTCGTCGATCTCGTCCTCGACCGTGTGGTCGTCCTTCGCCTCGACCGCGGCCGCTTCAAACGTCGCCAAAATCGGAATGCCCGCCAGGCGGATGCGACTCATCGCTTCGTGGTCGAATCCGTCGGTCAGCACCACGCCGTCGAACCGCGAAAGGTTACTCTTGAGTTGTTCGTCGGTGAGCGCGTCGACGTCGATCTTGCCCGCTTGGGCGCGGACGTTCTTGCTGTTGAGCAGCGCCACCGCGTCGTCTGCCCCGCGTTTGCCGCTGGAGGGCCGCAGCACCAGCACCAGCGCCCCGTGCGGCGTGCCGTCGCGGCGCGCGGCAAGCGCCTCGAGCGCGTCGATGCTC
>JBGSYU010000252.1:0-4127 GCA_041750715.1 Lacipirellula sp. | reverse complement strand
ACCCCGCATTACACCACTTGAATAAATGATCGGCCCAGCGCCGCCGCCATGCCGCCTTAAAAACCGGCGCGCGCTCTGTTAGCATGGGTAATCGCGTTCATCCGTAGCCACCTTGCCGTTACGACGCCCGCCGTCGAGATTCCTTCAGTTATGTCGCTCACCCCGATGATGCAGCAGTATCGAGACGCCCGCGCCGCGGCTGGCGATGCGCTGCTGCTATTTCGGATGGGGGATTTTTACGAGCTGTTCTTCGAGGATGCGAAGACGGCCGCGCGGGAACTGGGCCTGTCGCTCACCACGCGCGACAAGGGAGAGAACCCCGTGCCCATGGCGGGATTTCCGCATCATCAGTTAGACCAATACCTCGCAAAAATCATTGCCAAGGGCTTTCGCGCGGCGGTGTGCGATCAGGTTGAGGACCCGCGGCACGCGAAGGGAATCGTGAAGCGCGACGTGACGCGGATCGTCAGCCGCGGCACGGTCACCGACGACGCGCTGCTGGAACCCTGCACGGCCAACTTCCTCCTAGCCGTGGCCACCGCTCACCCCTTCGCCGCTTGCGGCTTAGCCTGGGTCGACATTTCCACCGGCCGCTTCGAAGCAACCGTCGTCGCGCAGGAACGAGTTGGCGACGAGCTAGCGCGAATCGCACCGGTCGAGATTCTCGTTCGCGACGATGCCGATGTGTTGCCGGCCGAGTGGACCGAAGGGCGGATGATCACCCGCCGACCGCCATGGGCGTTTAGCCGAGAGGCGGCCACCGAGGCGCTCACCCGGCACTTCGCCGCCCATTCGCTGGAAGGGTTTGGCTTTGCCGACGACGACGGCCCCGCCATCCAAGCCGCGGGCGCCGTGCTCGATTACTTGTCAGAAACGCAGAAATCGTCGCTGGCGCACATCGATCGGCTGATTCCCTATCACCGCGAGACGCGGCTGGAAATCGATCAGGCGACGCGTCGCAGCCTGGAAATCTGTCAGACGATTCGCGACGGCCGCCGCGAGGGATCGCTCTTGGGGGTGATGGATCGCACCGTTACGTCGATGGGCGCTCGGCTGCTGGGCCAGTGGATTGCGGCGCCGCTGACAGACGTGACGGCGATCGACGCCCGCTTGGACGCGGTGAGCGAGCTGCACGCCGACGCGGCGTTCACCGCCGATTTGTGCGAAGCGCTGCGCGCGGTCTACGACGTCGAGCGGCTATTGGCTCGAGTGACGACGGGCCGCGCCACGCCGCGCGATCTCAGCTTCGTCGGCCGAACGCTCCGCTGTTTGCCGAAGGTGAAAGCCAAGTTGGCGGGGCGCACGGCGACGCGGCTCGCGCAGCTCGAAGAGCGGATCGATCTGTGCGCCGATGTTCGCGGCAAGTTGGAAACGGCGCTGGCGGACGAGTGCCCGCTGAATCCTCGCGAAGGGGGCTTCATTCGCACCGGATTCCGCAGCGACCTGGACGAGCAGCGGGAGCTGTCTAAAGGCGGCAAGCAGTGGATCGCCGCGTATCAGGCCGAGGCGATCCAGCGGACTGGCATCAACTCGATGAAAGTCGGATTCAACAACGTCTTCGGCTATTACCTAGAAGTCACGCACGCTCACCGCGACAAAGTGCCGGCCGACTTCATTCGCAAGCAGACGCTGAAGAACGCCGAGCGGTACATCACGCCGGAGCTGAAAGAGCATGAAGAAAAAGTGCTCGCCGCGGAGGAGCGGTCGAAGGACATCGAGTACGACCTGTTCGTCGAACTGCGAGAAACGGTCGCCGCCGCGGCGCCGCGCCTTCTAGCGACGGCGGAAGCGCTCGCCGAAATTGACGTGCTCGCGGGGCTGGCGGAATTGGCGCGCTCCCGCAACTACGTTCGGCCGACGATGGTGGCCGAGGCGGTGCTCGAGATCGCGGCGGGCCGGCATCCGGTGCTGGACGCGACGGAGCCGCAGGGGACGTTTGTTCCCAATGACGTGGGCTGCGCTGGGCGAAGTGCAAATGACGAAGCACGATTGCCGAATGACGAATTGGCGGAAACGAACTCTTCGTCAGTCGTCATTCGGCATTCGTCATTCCCTTCCTTCCTCCTCATCACCGGCCCGAACATGGCCGGCAAAAGCACCTACATTCGCCAGGCGGCGCTGCTCACGTTGATGGCGCAAGTCGGCAGTTTCGTACCGGCGCAGGCGGCGACGATCGGGGTGGCCGATCGCATCTTCGCGCGCATTGGCGCCAGCGACGATTTGGCCCGCGGCCGCAGCACGTTTATGGTCGAGATGACCGAGACGGCCCGCATTCTCAACACCGCCACGCCGCGGAGCCTGGTGATCCTCGACGAAATCGGCCGCGGCACGAGCACCTACGACGGCTTGTCGCTCGCGTGGGCCGTGGTCGAGCACCTGCACGATTCTCTCGGCTGCCGCACGCTGTTCGCCACGCACTATCACGAGCTGACCAAACTTGCCGATCGGCTTCCGGGGTTGGCCAACCTCAACGTGGCGGTGCGCGAGTGGCATGGCGAGGTGATCTTCCTGCACCAAATCATTCCCGGCGCCGCCGACAAGAGCTACGGCATCCACGTCGCCCAGATGGCGGGCGTGCCGCGCGAGGTGAATCGCCGCGCCAGCGAGATTCTGGCGAGCCTGGAAGCGCCGGCCACGGTGGCGCCAAATGCAACGGACGCGTCGCCGGCCATCGTTACCAACGGCGACACGCGCCTGCGAGTCGACCGCGCTCAGCCCCGTGCGAAGAACGGAAGCCTTCAGCTCACGCTCTTCGAAACGGTGGAGCATCCGCTGCTGGAGGTGATTCGCCAAGTGGAGCTCGACGACACGAGTCCCCGCGACGCACTCGGGCTGCTTCGCGATTGGCAAGAGCAGTTGGCCGCCGAGTCGGCGGCGCCCGCTACCCCCGCGCCTGTTTCAGGATGATCGAAATGCCGCTGCTCCGCACGTTCGTGGTCGTCGTCTTAGCGGCGTTCGTCGGGGTACGCCCCCAGCACGCCTGCGCCGGCGGCGGCCCGCAAAACGTCGCGCTGATCGTAAATCCCGATGATCCCGATTCGCTTGGCATCGCCAACTATTACATCGAGTTGCGGCAGATTCCCGCGTCGAACGTCATTTACATTCCCTGGCGAGTCGACATCCACGGAGCGACCGCCGTCCAGCTCCGCGACCGATTGCTCAAGCCGTTAGTGGATCAACTTAAAGAACGCGGCCTGACCGAGCAGATCGACTTCCTGGCCTTCAGCAGCGGGTATCCCTACCTGATCGACTGCGCCCCGTTGTTTCAAGGACAGCAATTTCCACAGCAGGCCCGGCCACTGACTTCGCTGACTTCGGCGGCGTTTTTCTATCAGAACCTCTTGGGCGGGCGCGTGGACATGTTCGGCACGAACGCCAACGATTATTTCGCGCCGACGGTCAACGGAATCACAATCTCACGGGCGTTTTCGCTGTCGCAGTCTTCGGCGAACGCCGGCGCCCCGGCCGTAGGCGAAAAAAAGCTCCTCCTGGCAACCGCGCTGGGAATTACCTACGGCCACGGTAACACCGGCAAGGAAATCACAGCGAGCCTTCGCCGCGCGAAGCAGGCCGACGGCACGAAGCCCCGCGGCACGATCTACTACATGCAGAGCAACGACGCCCGCTCGAAGGCGCGGCACGCCGGGTTCGCCGCGGCGGTGAACGAGCTTAAGGCGATCGGGGTGAACGCCGTCGTCCTGCCGGGCATAACGCCGACCAACAAGCCCGACGTCGCCGGCCTCACGACGGGGTCCGCATTCGTCCAGCTCAAGAGCTCGGGAAGCAAGCTGCTGAGCGGCGCCTTCGTCGACAACCTCACCAGCGCCGGCGGGCAGATGCTGATTCGTCAGGAAGGTCGTCCGCAAACGCGCATCAGCGAGTATATCCGCTTCGGCGCGGCCGGCGCTTCGGGCGCGGTCGTCGAGCCGTTTGCAATTCCGCAGAAGTTTCCATCGCCCGCGCTGCACGTTCATTACGCGCGCGGCTGCTCGCTCGCCGAGGCGTTTTACCAGTCCGTCGCGGCGCCGTTCCATCTGCTCGTCATCGGCGACCCCCTGTGCCAGCCCTGGGCGGTGGCGCCGGTCGTCACCGTAGATGGCGTCGTCAGCGGGACGCCGCTGGTCGGA
>JBGSYU010000251.1:0-4240 GCA_041750715.1 Lacipirellula sp. | reverse complement strand
CGGCAGTTCTTTGCCGTCCATCATCGTCAGGGCGACGCCCAGCCCGCTGGCCGAGGCCTGCAAGACGATCGTACTTTCGGTTTGCTGCTGCGGGGTGAGGCCCAAGCCCATCACGCCGAGGCCTGTTTGAGCGACGCCGATGCCGGAAAAGTAGAGTTGGTCGATGGCGAGAAAATCGTCACTCCGGCCGTCGACTTTCACGCGCCAGGTGGCGAGCTGCCAATCCTGAAATCGCGGTACGAGAATTGTCGCGCTCGCCGTGGCGGCGCCGGCCGGGAAGACGAATTGCTTCTCGGCGTTGATGGCCTTGCCCCGCGGCGACGACCAATCGCCCGCGGTGAACTCGATCGTAATCCGCCGGTCGGCAACCAGCGGCTTGCGGGATTTCAGCGTGAACGCGACCGGTCGGTAGCCGTACTGCCCCGGCCAACTGGCGTCGACGATGAGTTGGAATCCGCTTTGCCGCGAGTACCCCGCCGTGCCTGCTAGGGTCACGGGGAGCGTGACGTTGGCGCCGTTGCCGGAGGCGAGGAACAGCACCGGGCCGCGCGGGCCAGACGTGGTGGAGTTGACGACCTGCTGCGTGGCCGTCGGTGCGAGCGGCGGGACGTAAACGGCTTGTGCCGCTGCGTTCGCCGCCATCGCGCACGCAAGATATGCAGCGCTGAACCAACTACGGCGGGAGTGAGATGGCATCATCGGGCGGGGGTCCGCGGCTCTGGGGTGGACCCCGTCATTTCACCAACGGTCGAGCGTTCAATCCCCCCGCGACTGGTCCGGGCGACAATCTCCTGCGGCCCCAGCCACCGGGCCGCGAGCGATCCGACGGCGAAGAACGCCGCCTGCACCACAAGCGCCGCCACAATGCTCGCCAGCCCAATCATCAGACCGACCGCCCACATCCGCCCGCCGACGGCCTGGCCGGCGAAAACGGAAGCTACGGCCACCCCGGCGGCGACGAGCAGCATCGTACGGAGGGAAAAGCGGGGCAGCAGCATAGGCTCGATTGTGCCAGAAAGTGCAGGTTAAACGCAAGTTGCGGCAACAGTAGACTGCTCGCTCCGCGAGCAGTGGTCCCTCTCGCGGAGCGAGAGGGCTACAATGATCGGGCGCAGCCACGACCTTTACTTCGTCCAGTCTACGCGATCTTGGTGCAATTCGCATGAACCGTTTCAACTTCAGAAGAAAGCTACCCGCCGCAATCTTGGTGGGGCTCGCCGTGATGGTTGGCGTCGCGTCGAAGGCGGCCGCCGCCGAGGTCGAGGCCTTTGCCGGCGGGCCGTTGGGCGTCGGCCGGATTAGGTTCGCCGTCACCGGTGACGCGCCGGCGATTCCGCTGGAGGACGAACGCTTCACGGTGGAATCGGCCGATGGCCGCGTGCTTTATCCGGTGATCGCGGAGCAGCCGGCGCGGCGGCTGCTGCGGCGCCTCTTGGAAATCGAGTCGCCGCGCTCGGTGACGATGTACTTCCTGATCCTGGGCGAGGAACCGTTCGACTTAAACGCGTTCTCGCCAACGCTGCAAACGGTCCGCGTCACGCCGCGCTCCGATCCGCAAGGCCACCGCGCTTTGCTGGCACAATGGTGGCGCGAATACGGCAATCGTTGGAAGAGCCTGCGGCAAGATCCGAAGTTCCCGCCGATCGCCGAGAACTTTCTCGCGGCGAACATGTCGCGACGGCTTGCCTTGCCGCTGCCCGAGCCGAGCACGGGGTTGTTCGCCGCGCTGGCGCCGAAGAAATCAGTGTGGGACGAACTGCTGAATACCGAGGCGCATCAGCTTGCGCTTGATCAGGCGCTGCTCGCGCCGGCTAAGCCCCAAGCGGCGGAACCGCAACCGTTGCCGCCGCCGATGCCGTGGTACGATTTGGCGCCCGATCGGGATTTCACCGGCGTCGCGGTCGAGCCGATCGCCGCGCATGTGCCGGCCGAGGCGTTTTACTTGCGGTTCGGCAACTTCGCCAACTACTTGTGGTTCCGCAATCTCAGCCGCAAGTGGCAAGGGGACCTCGGCAACATGATTCAGCGCCGCGGCGTCGAACGAGCCAGCACCAAACGGATCGAGCGACAGCTCTCGCTCCAGGAGTCGGTGCTCGCCCAGTTCCTGGGTCCGCAAGTGATTGAAGACGTGGCGATCATCGGACTCGACCCGTATTTGAACGACGGCGCCGCGATCGGCATTCTCTTTCACGCAAAAAACAGCCAGGTGCTGTCGCAGGACCTTCTACGCCAGCGGCGCGAGGCGCTCACGAAGTTTCCCGACGCGGCGGAGACGACGGTTCGCATCGCCGAGCGAGACGTGTCGCTGATCGCCACCCCTGGCGGCGAAGTGCGATCGTACTCCATCGCCGATGGCGATTTTCATTTGGTGACCACGTCGAAGCGGCTGGCGCAGCGGTTTATCCTCGCGGGGCAGGGGCAACAGCCGCTCAGCACGTCGGCCGGGTTTCTGGGCGTTCGTAAGCGGCTGAGCGTGGAGCGCACCGATGCCGTGTTCGCGTACGTCTCGCCGGAGTTCGTTCGCGAATTGACGAGCCCCGCGATTTGGATTGAGTCGCAGCGGCGAGTCCGCTCGGCGCGCGAGGGTAAGCTGCTGACGCTAGCGCAGCTGCAGGCGACCGCTGAAGCGCATCCCGCCTCGACGCGGGAGGAGCTTATCGTTGCCAAGATCTTGCCCGCGGGATTCGGCGGGCGCGGCGATAGCAGCGAGATCGTCGAATCCGAGGACGCCTTTAACGACACCATCCGCGGCAAGCCGGGCTTGTTCGTACCGGTTTCGGAAGTGGAAGTCAGTTCCGTCACGTCCGAAGAAGCAGCCGCGTATCGCGACTTCGGCAACCGCTTCCGGCAGGAAGTGGGGCAAACGCCGCCAATTGCGATCGCGGTGAGTCGCGTGCCCTTGGCAGAAGGTTTGCCCACGTGGCGGAGTTTCTCCGAAACTCCGGAGCCCGAGCAGGACGAGAATTCGCGAGTCTCGGAGAGACTCGCCCACATGGCTGGCGAATCGCTGTCGATCGACGTGGTCGCGACGCCGCTCAACGACGTGAAACTCGGCAAGCTTCCCGATTCGCTGGGCGAGCCGAGCGATCGGCGCCTCGCGCCGGTCGCCGGCGACATGATTCATGCCGAGTTCGTGCTCGACTCGCCGCTGCCGTTGGGGCCGGCAGACGAGCCGCACCATTTATTCCTCGGCGTGCGCGACTTCCGCTCGCCGCTGGTCGTCGAGCGCGGACGCCTCGCCCCGGGCGCGCCGCCGGCCGAGTTGATCCGCATGTACGTCGGCACATGGCCGAAGCCGGGGGGACTGCTCAAATTCTTCATCGGCGAACCGACGGCCCAAGGCCCCGAACCTGTTCAAGGTCTGGCCGATACCTGGCAAGCCCGCGAAGACGATTTCCTGTTGATCAGCTTCAAGCCCGACGTGGTCGAGCAGGTGCTGCCGCAGTTGCAGATGACGCCGGCGGCCGAGCCGGCGCAGTTGTGGATTGACGTGGCCGATTTGACCGGGTCCGAGTTGTCGCGCACCGTCAATGCGCTGGGCTACATGCGTGCGCGAGAAGCCTCGGTCGCGGCGTGCCGGTTGATGAATACGCTTGCGAATCAGTTGCACGTCCCACGCGAGCTTTGCCGGGAGACGGCGGAACGGATGATGGACGGCCGGTTCGTTTGCCCGCTCGGCGGCGAGTACGAACTGGCCGACGTTGAAGGCGGCGCGCCGATGTGGACCTCGACGGCGATTACGCCGCCAAACCGTTTTCTGCTCACCGCGCCGCCGGAGGATTTTGAGCTGCCGCTGCTCACCTGGTTCCGCGGCCTGCGGGCGGAAGCGCGACTCGGCGACGACGAGATTGCAGCGCACCTCGAAATCGACATGGCCGAGTCGGCTGTGCCATGAGCGAGGCCGCAATAACTGATCGGCCGCGATACGGCACGGAGCCGCTGCCGCCGTACTCCTACGTACCGAGCTTCACGCCGCACCCGGTGAGCGATCCGCGCGGGCACATGCACGGTCATCTAGCGTTGACGCCCGCCGCTCTGCTTCCGCAGCATTGGCAAGAATCGAGCGCGTATCGCTTCGGCGTCGACCTGTTCAACCACGGCTTCTATTGGGAAGCCCACGAAGCGTGGGAATCGCTGTGGCATGCGGCGGGCCGAAAGGGTCCTGTCGCGACGTGGCTCAAGGCGCTCATCAAGCTCGCCGCCGCGGCGGTGAAGCTACGCGAAGGCAACGCCGTGGGCG
>JBGSYU010000250.1:0-3779 GCA_041750715.1 Lacipirellula sp. | reverse complement strand
CCCGCGGGCGATTTGGAAAGCTGTTAGCGGCTTCAAGACGTCATTCTGAGGCTTGCCGAAGAATCTGGCGCCAAGTACATGTGCCGGACCCTTCGGAGTACGTCAGGGTGACAGGGTTCACGCTCACCGCTCCTTCCACGTTAGCGGCGTTTGCGGGTTTGCCAAGCGAATGGCGCCGCGGCCAAGAGAAACGCGACGCTTGCCGGCGGTTCGGGGACGGCACTGCTGGCGCTAACGCCGACTGCCAGCGATGCGGGCGCTGCTAAGGACCGCTGCCAGCGGAGGAAATCGTGCCCGTCGACGTCGCCATCGGCGTCGGCGTCGCCCTGCTGGCGCTGGGCCGCGGGCGCACCGTAGTTCGCGGCCCACAAGGCAAGATCCTCGCCATTGACTTTCCCATCGGAGTTGAAATCCTCCGCGGCTGCTGGCGTGAGGAGCGTGATGAAATCATCGTGCGTTTGCGGGTCGAACCCAAAGTCGCCCATGAATGCCAGCCGTCCGCCCGTCGGTCCGGCGAAGGGTTCGAACGGCGCATCTCCGGCATGGAACGCCACCGCCGTGGCATACACCGAGGCGTCGAACGGCTCGCTGCCCTCCGATAGCGGAACTCCAGAAATACGGTAGAGTCCGCCGACGCCGGTGGTGAAGATATCGTTTTCGCTATCGACGATCACGCCGGCGCTGGATGTCATGCCGGAAAGCAAGGGCTGCGGGGCGCCGAAGGTCAAGCCGCCGCCGCTGGCGGCGATCGGCAGTCGTTGCAAGCGCCCGGCGAAGAGCTCGGCGTCGGCGTCCTGCACGATGAGATCGCCGTTCTGGTCGAAGGCCAGGCCGGCCCCAAAGCCGAGGTCGAGTTCTGGGACGGTGAGCACGAGGCTCGCTGATCCCGTCTCGCGATCGACCTGTCGCAACTCGCCGGGCGAGCCGAAGGGCGCAGTCGTGACGAAAATCTCGCCCGAGCTGCGCACCGCGATGCCGGCAATGCCGGGGATGCCCGGTATGCCCATCATGCCTGGCAAGCGCACCTCCAGGTCCGTCTGCACGCCCGTTTTGCTCACGGCGTAGAGGCGGCCGTTGGACGTGGTGTTGTCGGAGATCAGCAGCCGATCGCCCACCGGATCGTAGGCCATGCCGCCGATGAAGAAACTGCTTTCATTGCCGCCTTCAATCGGAAAGCTGGCGTCGGCTTCGCCGTCGGCGGGAATCACGCGCAGTTGCGCCACGTTGCCGTCGGCGTTCTCCAGTGCGAAGAGCGTGCCCTCGGCGTCGAACGCCAGCGCGACCGGCGGGGCGTTAAGCGGTATCAGTCGCTTGACGTATCCAGCCGGGGCGGCGCCGGCGAGGCTGGGCAGCGCCAGTGCCAGCAACGCGGCCCAAAGGCATCGTTTGCTCGGCATTGCGGTTGGCATCGGTTTCTTCCTTTGTATTGAGGCAATAGGATTTTGCGTCATAGCTTCCCAGCGCTTTTGATCCCTCCCCTAGCCCCTCCCTTCAAGGGAGGGGGATTTGAGGCGCCGGCTCTTCGCCGGCACGGGTGCAGAGCCGATTTATTGCCGCCAGGTCTGCCGCTTGGCGAACCATCGCAACGCTGCCGTCGCACCATAGCGCGATGGCGCCGCCCGGATGATCGCTCCAAATTTCGTTGTGCTGCTGGGAGTTGATGGCTCCGCCGACGTCGAAAATGTTCTCGCCGTTGATCCACTCGCCATCCATTCCCAATCCACGGCCAGAGTCTTCCCAGACGGCGACGGTGTGCGAAGTTCCGTCGGTAATCTCGGACATCATCACGGCGCGGTCGTACAGCAGCACGCCGTTGGCCGAAGGCGAAACGCCCGCGGCCCCGTAATTGCCGCCATAGTCGATGGCCGCAGCCCGATAGCCGCCCGCGGGAGAGGCGACCTCAGCGCCATCGCGGCCGGCGGCCAATCGCACGGTGCTGGGGCAAAGATAGGTGCTCAGCGTGGTCAACGCGGCGGGCGCGTTGCGGGCGCTATCGTAGGCAGCGCTGAAATCTATCGCACGCCATAGCGGTTGCTGCTCGAGCTGCGCTAGTAGCGCCGCCGACCACGCAAGCTGGCGCGCGGTGGGCCGCTTGAACGTGCGCTTCTCGACGCAACCGATCGGAAAGGCGCCGTTGGCGTCGTGAAAGGCGTGCAGCGCCAGGCCCGTCTGCCGCAGGTTGTTCTGGCAGTGGCTACGGCGGGCCGCTTCGCGCGCCGCCTGCACGGCCGGCAGGAGCAGCGACACGAGCGCGCCGATGATCGCGATCACGATCAGCAGCTCGACGAGCGTAAAGCCGCGCCGCGAGACTCGTGCGGCGGCAGACCCCGCCGCGGTCATTCTGAGCGCAGCGAAGAATCTAGCCCCAACGTTAGCGCTAGATTCTTCGCTGCGCTCAGAATGACTGAGGTTGCGCGCGTCTCGCGCATTGATGAGCGATCGATCCATTGATCCGACGACGTTCAAATCTTCATCGCTAGCGCATGCGCCGTGGACCGACGCGCCGCATTGGCACTGAAGATTCGTTTGCGCTCTTGGCCCGTCCCTCGCGTGCGGCCAACAGCAATTCTTGCGCGTAGGTAGGTCTTCTGACTCCCAGGCTCGGTCGGACCGCCTTCTCGCTTCCGGGGACGCGGACCGCTGAAGCGGTGGCGCGCCCGTTGGCAATGGCATCTAGAAGTGTCCGACCTTCAAAACCTGGTCACAGCGGCGGGGCCGTCCCGGAATCGCACCGGAGTTCCCTGTTGCGTCGGCCGCGGCTACGAATCGCCGCGTCCGACCACCAACGCACGGTGAACCAAACAGACGCTGAATCTACCGCGAAGGCGCGTGGTTGTCAAAGGCGGCATTTCTGAAGTCTTCCACCAAGAAAAGTGTCAGAACCGCTCGCCAACGGCCCTCTATGGAAACTGACCGTTTTTCTGAAACGGCCGTACGAAGCTCTTCACTCTTTACGTCGATCGGCGGCTGCCGTTACGCGGGCAAGCCGTCCGCGTTGTGCTCATCACGTTTCTTTTCTCAATTGAAAGGCGATTTGGATGTCCAAGTTTCTCTTTGCCGTCGCAGCGCTAGTCGTTCTGGCGCCGTCGGCGTTCTCGCAGACCGTGACGCGCTATGTCGTCAATCCGGGCTCATCGGCGACGGTGAGGTATAACCCCGGCGGGTTCGTGATCGGCAACCTCTACGAGGGGGCTCACACCTGGCCGACGCAATCGTACAGCGACTCGCGGTGGGGCCGCGCGGGCGGCAACTGCAACAAGTGCGGCTGGGTGTATAACTCGCCGCTCAGTCCCAGCGGAACCGGTTCGGCCACTTGCTCCGGCAGCGGGCGGACCGATTTCGGCCTGCCGGTGCGGCAGGGAATGGTGGCCGAGTGGGCCAAGACGCTCAACGACTATCGGCCGGGAACTTTTTTTGAGGCGGGCGTCGACGACGGCAACTTCGTGAGAGTCACCGCCAACGTCCACTACTACGGGAACTACGACGGCAACACGTTCCGCGATCAGCGGACGACGGTTTCGGTGCCGGCGAACACGGCCGTCTATTGGCGCTGGGTCTCGAAGAACGGCGAGGCGGCCTTGGTGCGCACGGGCGGGGCGCAGTGGATCTTCATCCGCCGCGACAAGCTGCCGGCGAGCCTGCCCTACTCCAACGGCAACAGCTACACCGACCCCTGAGCGGATTGCAAGGAACCCGCGGCGCGGCGAAGATTATGGCGTCGTACGGAACCGGTAGAATAGTTCGAGCGCGATCGTCGTGCCCTACGAAACGATTGAACC
>JBGSYU010000249.1:0-8944 GCA_041750715.1 Lacipirellula sp. | reverse complement strand
GTTCGCATGGAACATTGGAAGTTTCGGCCGCATCCGCTGTTGCGCAACGGCCATCTGCAGACAGTCGCCGCCATTTACTTGCCGCGGCGCCACGCGCCGTACGGGGCGAAAGTTCACTTCATCGCGGCCGACGATACGCCGCCGGAACTGGGCGGCGACCGAATCGCGTTGCACGAAGACTGCCCGGCGAACTGGCGTCCCGACCAACCGGCCGTCTTAATGGTTCACGGCCTGGCCGGTTGCCATAAGAGCACGTACATGTGCCGGATGACCGACCGGCTGACCGCGCGCGGGTACTGCGTTTTCCGCATGGACATGCGCGGTTGCGGGGCAGGGGAGGGGGTCGCGAAACTGCCGACCCACTGCGGCCGCTCGGGCGACGTCGCCGCGGCGCTGCGGTTTATCGCGGCTCGCTACCCGGAGGCGCCGACGTTTGCGATCGGCTTCTCGCTGGGCGGGTGTTTGACGCTCAATTTGTTGGCCGAGGCCGGTGAATCGCGCGTCGGAAACCTCGTGCGGTCGCTCGCCATTTGCCCGCCGATCGACTTGTTTGCGGTCGAGCGGCGGTTCGATTCTCCAGGCGGTCGTCCGTACGATAAGTTCTTCGTCAATAAATTGTGGAAGCAGATTACCGACCGCTGGCGCCGCTTCCCGGAACTGGCGCCAGCAATCATCCCGCGACAGCCAAAACGGGTGAGGCATATCGACGAAACAGTGATCGCCCCGTCAGGCGGATTCTCAAGTGCAGACGACTACTACCGCACGACGCAACCGGGTCCGAAGCTTGCCCGCGTTTGTCAGCCGGTGTTAATCATCGCGTCGGAAGACGACCCGATCGTGCCGACGGCGCCCCTCTTGGAGTACGAGCACGGCAACGGCGTTCAGATCGCCATCGTACCGCGCGGCGGGCATCTGGGATTCATCGCCCGGGCGAACGGCGATCCCGATAAGCGGTGGTTGGACTGGCGGATTATTGAGTGGATTGAGACGGGGCACTGAGCGACACAGAAATTGTGGAAGGCGTTACATGCCGGTGTACCAGGCCTTCGACCTTGCCGACGCCCATCGCTAGTACCAGCCCTGCAACCAGCGCGATCGAGAGCTTCACGCGGTCGTGATCATGAAACTGCAGCTCTGGCAACAAGTCGCTTAGCGAAATGCACAGGAACGTACCGGCGGAGAACGCGAGCGAATAGGCAAGCAACGGCCCGGTCGGTGCTTCGCTCGCCAAGCCGGCGTAAAACAAGGCAATGCCCGCCGGGATCGCCAGCGCGAACAGGCCGTTGATCGTGACCCGGGCCCTCGACGACCAACCGCCGCGGGCCATCAGCATGTCGATGGTCATCGAGTCGAACGGCTTGTGCAGCACGATCACCAGGAACGTGCCGAGGCCGGCCAGCGGCAGGTTGTCGTGCCGGTGGTACACGCTCGCTGCGAGCGCGACCCCTTCGATGATGCTGTGAATGGTGAGCCCGAAGACGGCGCCGCTCCAGGTGATGTCGTGGTGGTGCTGGTGATGCTCGTGCTCGCAGGCAACTTCGTGTTCGTGCAGGTGACCGGTGGAATCGGTTTCGACGTCGTGGTGATGGAAGCAGAAGAACCGCTCGATGAAGAACATCGTGAGCCAACCGGCGAGCGCCCACAGCATGACGGTGAACTCGACGCCCGGTGCGCTAGGGCTCGCCACGCGCGCCTCGACCATGGCGTGCGGCAGCATGTGAAGCATGCCGACGCCCAGCATCATCGCGGCGACGAAGCTCACCGCCACCTGCATCCCGCGGTGGGTCAGCCGAATCCAATGCGGCAACATTCCGCCCAGCACCGAGGCGCCGAGGATGAATACGCAGTAGTAAGTGAGCGGAACGATAGGCGACATTAGGAAGGATCGAGCTTACAGTGCGGGTCGACAAATCGCGAGTAATCGAGCAGTATGGCATTCAACCCGGCGCGGCACAAGTTTCGGCGTCGCCATCGCAACCGATGCGAGCCGGGCGGCGTAAGCCCCCGGAGTTCAACCGAGCAGTCTCAATCATGCGCGCATGCGTCCAACGCGTTTCCTTCGCCCGCGTCGTCGTCGATGGTGAAACCGTCGGCGAAATCGGCCGCGGGATGCTCGTGCTGCTGGGCGTCGCGGCCGAAGACGGCGAGGCCGAACTGCGCTGGATGGTCGACAAAGTCGTCGGCTTGAGAATTTTCGACGATGGAGAGGGCAAGATGAATCTCGCGCTTGCCGACGTCGGCGGCGAACTGCTGGTCGTGAGCCAGTTCACGCTGCTGGGCGATTGCCGCAAGGGTCGCCGCCCGAGCTTCATCGCCGCTGCGCCGCCGGAGATGGCGGAGCAAATGTACGAGCGGTTCGTCGAAGCGGCGCAGCAGTCCGGCATTCGCATCGCCACGGGGCGCTTCCGCACGCACATGCAGGTCGAGCTCGTTAACGACGGACCGGTGACGATTTTGATCGACTCGGCCGATCGATAGCATCCGTTTCGACGTTCGCTCAGTGCGCCAGCCGCTGCCAGATGCGCCGCGCCGTGTCGTAGATGGTTCGGTCCGGTTGATTCGATGGAGGCGCGGCGCCGGCCGTGGGCCCGGTCGCGTAGGCGCCGTAGATCGAGGCCCAGTCCGCCGGCGGTTGCGTCGCGCCTTCGGCCAACATCGGCGCGGCGTTCGGATTGCCGCCCGCTGGGATATGTAGTCGCTCTCTCAGCGCCGCGTTGTTGACCACGATCGGCGAGAGATTGCCGTAACGCTGCATGATCGACGGCTCGCTGAGAATCAACACGATCACCGCGGCGAGCTTCCAATACGTCGAAAAGTTGGCCCACATGCTGTCGCCCCACAGCTTGAGCGCGGTACCGAACGATTTCTTGAACCGCCATCGTCCGCCGGCCCACTCGATGGAGTAGATTTCATCGAGCGTCAGGTGCGACATGACGCCGATGAACACGCCGACGGCTTTGAAGTAGCGCAAATGCAGATTAGTCGACCCGCAAATCAGAAACGCCAAGCCGGTAAAGATCAGCACCGCAGGAATGCTGTGAAACATGCCGCGATGAACCGTATAACGCATGAGGAGTTTCGCAATGCCGAACCTCACGAACAAGTAGCTTCCGCCGCCGGCGAGCACCATCTGCTCGTAATTCAGCCCCATATGCTGAAAGCGATCGACCAACAGCATGGGCGTGACCGCGGCGGCGAAGCCCATTGTTTCGCGAACCGGGACGCCGGAGTCGCTGTCGATGTCTGGCAACATGCCGCCGATGCCGCACAGACCGCCCGCGACGAGAGACGCTTCGATGGGCAGCCCGTAGTAGGCGCCCAGCGCGGCGTAGCCGCCGCCCAGTACGCAGCTTGTCGTGATGTGAGTTTTAAAGTCGGCCATGGGGCACGCAAGCGTATCTGATTATTTAGCCCCCGGTCACTGACCGGGGGCTAAGTGGCGGCGGGCGGACTTTCGCAAATTGGGGCGAGTCGGCCAAGAGACAATCGCCACGGACGAAACCGCTAGCACAACTGCCCTTCGCCCCCCTTGCCTTCGTCGATATACTCCCGCGTCCCGAAATACTCCCCGCGGTCCTGTCGGACGATCTTCGTCATGCAAACCTACGATCTCGTGATGCTAGCAGTCCTCGGCGGCGCCACGATCTTTGGCTTCTGGAAAGGCCTGGCGTGGCAAATCGCCTCGTTGGCGTCGCTGGTGGTGAGCTACTTCGTCGCCCTGCGCTTCGCCGATCGGCTGGCGCCGATGGTGAGCGATCACGCGCCGTTCAACAAATTCGTCGCGATGCTGATCATCTACGCGGTCGCGTCGTTGGCGATTTGGATGATCTTCCGCGTCGTGGCCGGCGTGATCGACGGCGTGAAGCTGAGAGAGTTCGATCGCCAGATGGGCGCCTTAGTGGGCTTCGCCAAGGGCGTGCTGCTGTGCATCGCAATTACGTTCTTCGCCGTGACGCTCGCCGGGCAGGCGAACCGCGACCAGATCATCGCTTCCCGCAGCGGCCAGTACATCGTACAGGTGCTCGACAAGGCGGATACGGTCGCTCCGCCCGAAATCAAGCAGGTGATCGGCCCGTATATCGAACAGATCAACGCACGGCTCGATCCGAATTATCAGCCGAATCCTCAACAGGATTTGCAGGATCTGCGGAAGCTCTGGGACCAGCAAGCCCAGCCCGCTGGCGCTCCAAGCTGGCCAGCCACCGGCGGCATCACCTGGCCAACCGCGCCGACCCAGCAACCAGCGCCGCAGACGCCGGCGACGCCGATCTCGACTGGCGGCAACTGGCGGTAGGGGATGGAACCGCAGATGAGCGCGGATAAACGCAAATGCAAACGGGCGTTGTCACTTCCCAATCCTATCTACGTTCATTTGCGGTTGCTGAGTTCTTCCCTTGGCGATTAGCCGCCAAACATGCAGGGCGGCAATTCCCGGCGAAAACCTGTCCGGAAACGAACATAACAACGATTATCGGACGTTGCTAATCCACCAAGAATGCCGGCGATGGCATCGCCGTCCTGCGTCTAGGTGTGAGCTGCGGCGTCCAAGAACGGGCCGATGCGGCGGAACTTTTCGTACCGCTGATTCAGCAAATCCTCCGTCGGCAGCTTCTGCAGCTCGCGGAGCGTTTTGGCCAGGTACATTTTTAGCCTAGCCGCCATTTGGTAATGGTCGCGATGGGCGCCGCCGAGCGGTTCCTCGACCACGTCGTCGACGACGCCCATTTCGTGGAGATGCTTGGAAGTGATCTTTAGGGCTCGGGCCGCTTGCGGCGCGTAGTCGTGGCTCTTCCACAGGATGCCCGCGCAGCCTTCGGGGCTGATCACCGAGTAATAAGCGTTCTCCAGCACGGCCACGCGGTCGCCGACGCCGATGCCCAGCGCGCCGCCGGAACCGCCTTCGCCGATGACTACGCAAATGATCGGCGTCCGCAGCCGCGACATGGCCAGCATGCTCTGCGCGATCACCTGGGCCTGACCGCGTTCCTCGGCGCCGATGCCCGGGTAGGCGCCGGGCGTGTCGATCAGCGCGATAATCGGCAGCCCGTACTTGGCCGCCAGCCGCATCTTTTCCATCGCCTTGCGGTAGCCCTCGGGATGGGCGCAGCCGAAGAAGCACTCGTTCCGCTCTTTGAGCGTCTTTCCCTTTTGATGGCCGACGAGCATCACCTTGAACTCGTCGAGCTTGGCGAACCCGGCTCGCAATGCCCGGTCGTCTCCAAAGAACTTGTCGCCGTGCAGCTCGACGAATTCGTCGAACACCAGCTCGACGTAATCGGTAAACATCGGCCGCTCGGGGTGGCGAGCGACGCGAACCGTTTCCCACGGGTCGAGATTCTTGTAGATCGACCGGATCGTTTCCGTGAGCTGCTTACGGAGCGAGCGGATCTCTTCGCGGACTTCCGCCGACTTGGGTTCAACCGTTTCGAGATCGCGGATTTGCGCCTCGATCTCATGAATCGGCTGCTCAAACGGTAATTGAAAAGTCGTTGCCATTGATTATTCCTTGAACCACGAAACACACGAATCACACGAAATGAATTCAATTGGTTGATGAGTCCGTTTGCTTCTTTCGTGTGATTCGTGTGTTTCGTGGTTAAGTTTCTTCCTTCACCGCTCCCTGCTCAGGTTTCGGCAGCGGCTTCTTAGGTTTGATTTGGAATACGCGGCCCGCTTTCAGGTCGCGCATGAATTCCTTTAGCGAATCGGGCCGGTCTTTCGGCTCTTTTGCCAGCATGCGATGCACGAGGTCGGCGAAGTCGGCGTGGACGTTCTTGTTCAGCACGCCGATCTGAGGCGGTTTCGTTCGCAGATGCTTGTTGAGCAGCTCTGAGGCGCTGGTGCCCGTGAACGGCAGCTTGCCGGTGATTAGCTCGTACACCATGCAGCCGAAGCTGTAGATGTCGGCCCGGGCGTCGCACGCTTGGCCGCGAATCTGCTCGGGCGACATGTAGCTATGGGTACCGGCGATCGGGGCCTTGTTGCCGAACAGTTTGCCGAGCCCGGTTTTCACTCTCATGGACAGTGTGAAGTCGATCAGCCGGATGTGATTGTTCTCGTCCACCAGAAAATTATCCGGTTTGATATCTCGGTGAACCCACCCTTTGCCGTGCATGTGCTCCAGCGACTGCGCGGCCTCCAGCAAGATCGTGTCGAGGCGCCAGTGCAGGTTCTCGAGCTGCCCTTGGATTTGCTGCTTTAAGTTGGGAGTCTTAAACAGTTCCATCACAATGTAGGCGCCATCCTTGCTCGTGTTGCCGTAGTCGTACGTCTTGATGATCGACGGATGATCGAGCGACTTGCCGACCTCGTACTCGTGCTTGAGCTGAGCGGCAGTCGCACGATCGTACCTCGACCCCGGAGGCAGCCATTTCATCGCGAAGGCGGTGGTTTCGGCCATGGGCCGCACCGCCCAAATCTCGAACATCGCGCCGGCGCGGATGAGATGAAACATCCGGTAAGGACCGACGAATTCGCGACCGGCGGACATGGGCGAAGGCAGGGGCTGGGGACTGAGGATTGGCGAACGCCGAGCCGGACGCTGTCGCAACCGACGGCCAGCCTTCAGTTTAGCCGTTACATTTGAATCGCGAAATACAGCCGTGGCGGACACACACGGTCATTCTGACGTCCCCCGAAGAATCTGGTAGCTGGTACACGCGCCGGACCCTTCGGAGCACCTCGGGGTGACAGGGTTCGCGTGTCCGCAGCGCTGTCGCTGAGGCTCAGTACTGCACCCACAGCAGCGACAGGCCGTGCGGCGGCGCGGTTTGGCCGGCGGCGGTGCGATCGCAAGCGGCGATCACGTCGGCGATCGAGTCGGGATCCCGTTTGCCGCGCCCCACTTCGACTAGCGTGCCGGCGATAGTGCGGGCCATGGTGTAGAGAAAGCCGTCGCCTTCGACGTCGATGGTCACCAGCGCGTCGCTCTCATTGAATGCCCCAGGCTCCGCCGCGGGACGCACGGGTGCTAGCTCAGAAATCACCGATCCCCCGGCGGAGCCCGATGCTTTCATTGCACCGCCCTGCCCTGCCCTGCTTCGAGCAACCTCGACGGCAAAGATGGTGCGCACGGTGGACTCGCGTTCCGACCCGGCCGACTGAAAGCTGACGAAATCGTGCGTGCCGACGAGCGCTTGGCTGCCGCGGTGCATTGCTACGATGTCGAGGGGCGTCGGCATGTGCCACGCATAGCGCCGCAGGAACACGGGACGCCGCGACTCGTTGTAGATCGAATAACGATAGCGCTTGAATTCTGCGTCGTGCGTCGCGTGAAACCCATTGGGCGCAAGTTCCACCGCGCGGACCGCTGCATCTTCTGGCAGCTTCGAGTTAAGCGCCCCGACAAGCGCCGTCGGCGGAATTTGCGTCGCCGACTCGACGCTGGCGACCTGCCCTGCGGCGTGTACGCCCGCGTCGGTCCTACCGGCGACATTCACGCGGACCGTCTCGCCGGTGATTTCCAGCCACGCCCGCTCCAGCTCCCCCTGCACCGTCCGCTGCCCCGGCTGCGCCTGCCAGCCGGAAAACGCGGCGCCGTCGTAGGCAAGCGTTATTTTGAAGAACGGCATACGAGCGTTCAGTCAGAAAGAAATGAACCACGACGACGCGACGAACACGACGGACGGCAATAAGAACGAAGGATTTTGGAACACTAATAGACACTAATCCTCGCTAATCAAGATTAGTGCCGATTAGCGTCTATTAGTGTTCCTCTTCTCTTCCGTCGTGTTCGTCGTGCCGTCGTGGTTAAACATTCCTAAACCGCGGCTTGCATCTTGACCAGCAGTTCCGCGATTTGCACTGCGTTGGTCGCCGCGCCTTTGCGGAGGTTGTCGCTGACGCACCAGAACGCGATGCCGTTATCGCTGGAAAGATCCTCGCGGATGCGGCCGATGAAGACCGCGTCGTCGCCGTCGCATTGGGCCGGCATCGGGTATAGGCCGGCTTCGAGGTCGTCGATCACCTTGATCCCCGGCGTCGCGGCGAACAGCTCGCGGGCGTCCGCCGCTGTGATTTTCCTTTCGGTCTCGACGAGGATGCTCTCGCTGTGGCAGTTGTCCACCGGCACGCGAATGCACGTCGGGCACACGCGGATGGTGTCGTCGCCAAAGATCTTGTGCGTCTCCTTCACCATCTTCATTTCTTCACTGGTGTACCCCTCGTGCTTCGGAGAGCCGATCTGCGGGATGAGATTGAAGGCGATGGGGTACTTAAACGCCTGGTACTCGTAGTCAGCGCCGGCAAGGAAGGCCTTGGTTCCCGCCTTGAGATCTTCCTGCCCCTTCACCCCGGCGCCGCTGGTGGCTTGATAGGTGCTGACCACTACGCGGCGGATGCGTCCCGCCTCGTGCAGCGGCTTCATGGCGACGACCATCTGAGTGGTCGAGCAATTTGGGCTCGCGATCAGTCCGCGATGGTTTTCGAGCGCCTCGGGGTTCACCTCCGGCACCACCAGCGGCACGTTGGGATCCATCCGCCAGTAGCCGCTCTCGTCGACCACGACGCAGTCGCGCTCGACCGCCCACGGACAGAACTGCTTGGCCACCTCGTCCGGCGTGCTGCCGATCGCCAGGTCGATCAGCTCGAACGCCTCGGGCCGCAGTTCCTCCACCGGATATTTCTCGCCTTTGAACGTGATCGTCGTTCCAGCAGACCGTTTCGAGGCGAGGAACTTGATGTTCCGATACGGAAATTCACGTTCCTCGAGCAACTGCCGAATGATCCGCCCGACGGCGCCGGTGGCGCCCACGATGGCTATCGTTTCAAACACGGCCAGAATTCTCCCTCCACAAAATAGGACTTCCCCCGCCCCGTTTTGGGTAAACATAGCAGTATAGGTGACCCAAATGGGAGCGGCAATGTTCAGAGCCAAGTAGCCGCGGGCTAACAGCCCGCCGGTGCGGCAAGTTGGGCGCCGCGTACTTCACCGGCGGGCTGTTAG
>JBGSYU010000248.1:0-1646 GCA_041750715.1 Lacipirellula sp. | reverse complement strand
GCAGTCAACAGAATGGCAGCGGCGCCGACGCCGCTACCGGCGGCGCTCCCAATCAGCAGCCGGCCGTGACGGTGAGCGCGTCGTCGCTGGAACTAAAGTTCGAGCAGCAGGGCGGCATTCAGTTAAATTCGCCGCTCGATTTGATCGGCGTCACCGTGCAAATTCCCGGTGAGAACAACCAGCCGCCTAAGAAGGTCGAGTCGCCATGGGCGGACAATGCGGCCGCGTATCGCGAGTTGCTCAAACTTTACGACGTGATTTCCTTCGGCCAGATCAAACGGGTCGCCGGGCGAGTGAACGTCAATGCGGCATCGCGGCCCGTGCTGCGGTCCATTCCGAACTTGCCGGCCGCCGCGGTGGGGAAAATTGTCAGTCGGCGCGAAGCGGAGCCCGACCTCGTGCTGAGCGACCAGCGGCACGCCTTGTGGCTGTTGGTGGAAGGCATCGTCACGCTCGACGAAATGAAGCGGCTGGAGCGATTCATCACCACGCGCGGAGACGCCTTCAGCGGGCAAGCGGTAGGGTTCTTCGATGCGGGAACGTCGGCGGCGCGGGGCGAGTTTGTCGTCGACCGCTCGGGAACGACGCCTCGGTTGCGGATGTGGCGCGACCTATCGCCGCTGGGACGGGGGTTTTCGACGGCGACGCTGGGCGTCGACCCGACGCGGCGGCCCTAGCAAGTGCCGAAGCAATTCGCTGACTCATTGATTACAATGAGGCGATAACGACGAAATAGCCGAGCCATCCTGGCTCGGCGAAATACAACACACGGCCAGGATGGCCGCGCTATTTATGAGTCGTGTACTCGCCATCAAGTTGAACTCTGCCTCGGCGCTGGCGGTGGTAGTACGTCCGCAGGGGGGGCGAATCGTCGTCGAGAGCGCGGCGTCGATCCCTTTGACCGCGGGAGACGACGCGAAAACTCGTGGCCGGGCGATTGCCGCCGGCATCGCCGCGCTGCGCACGGGACGGATGCCGACGGTGCTAGTCGTGCCGCGGTCGGAACTCTCGTGGCAAAATCACGATCTGCCGCCCGTGCCGGCGGACGATTTGCCGGATTTAGTTCACCTGCAAGCGCAGCGCGACTTGCCGCTGTCGGACGACGGCGAAGGTTTCGACTTCTTCCCGCTCGCAGGCGACGAGGAGCATCCTTACAAAGTGATCGCCGCCGGGTTGCTGCCGGCGCCGTGGAAGCTGCTGCGTGAGACGTGCGACGCGGCGGACCTCAAGATGGATCGCGTCGTGCCGGAGCCGCTCGGGTGGCCGGAACTGGGGCGGCTCGTGCCGAGCGATAGCGCCGGTGTGCTGACGGTATTCGCAGCCATCGTCGAGCGGCAGGCGATCGTTTGGGCGACCGAAGGCGAAGCGCTACGCCTGATGCGCACCGTGTGGCTGCCGGACGACGACAACGCCGTGGCCGACGCCGCCGCCCTGGGCGGCGAATTGCGCAGGACGCTGCTAGCGCTGGCACAATCGCACGACGAGCAGCGCGGCGCGGCGAAGTGCGTGTATCTCGGGGCGAACGCCGACGAGATTGCGGGCGAACTGGGCGCTACGTTGTCGAAGCCCGTGCAGGCGGTTCCGCTGGAACGGTTGGTCGACATGCCGACGGCAAGCTCGACGGTGAACATCCTCGACGTGGCGCC
>JBGSYU010000247.1:0-1720 GCA_041750715.1 Lacipirellula sp. | reverse complement strand
GTTACGATCACACGATCGTCGAGGCGCTCGCACTCAAGGGCGCGCTGGCGCATGACATGTCGCCCGACGCGCGCACCTCGGCGATCGCCGAGGTATCGGATTGGCTCGACCGCAGCGACACCGAGGCGCGCTGGACCGGGCGCGTCGCGGCCGAGGGCGGCTATCATCTTGAGCGGCTGTGGCGCGGCGTGACCGACCATCACATCATCGAAGCCAATTTCCTGGGCTCGGCCGAGGCACGCAAGCTGCACACGCTCGCGCAGGAACAGGCCGACAGCTATGCCCACCCGTCACGGCTGGTCTCGGCGAAGGCCGCGGTGGCGGCCGAGGACGGCGAAGAGGCGCCGGCCGTCGATCCCAAGGGCACGAGCGTCACCCGCCCCTCCGACCTGCTGGAGGCGATCTTCGCCGCCGGCCGCAAGGGCCTGTCGGTGCAGCGCTACAAGGGCCTGGGCGAGATGAACGCCGAGCAGCTCTGGGAAACCACGCTCGACCCGGACGTGCGATCGTTGCTGAAGGTGGAAGTGGCGCAAGCCGACATCGCCGACGAGATCTTCACCCGCCTGATGGGCGATGTCGTCGAACCCCGCCGCGAGTTCATCCAGGAGAACGCGTTGAACGTGGCGAATTTGGATGTTTGAGGAATGAGCGCCCTCAACAACCTGATCGACCATTGGCGCTTGTTTGAGAACGTCAACACCGAGCATGTTCACAGGCGTGATGCAGCCTTTTTCACGGGCCAGTCAGACAAGCTGCACCTCTTCCTCCCGCCGATTCCTTACGTGGGCGATCTGAAGTCTGCTGATGTGTGGATTCTGATGCTAAACTCCGGCGTGGGCGCGTGTGACGAGCAGGATGAGGCAGCGGAGCCATATCACTCGCTAAAATCAAGAAATTTGCGGCAGGAATTCGCGGATGTGAGCCATCCGTTCATATCTTTGGATCCCGCCCTCTCAGATACCGGAACCTATTTGTATTATAATCAAAAGCGCGGGCTAGGCCGTCTAATTAGCTCCCTGGCTGCGGAGCTGAGATTGACGAAAGAAAACGCGAGAGCGCTGGTCGCTCGTAAGGTAGCCGTTCTCGAACTAATCCCGTACAGGTCAAAAGGGTTTCCCGGCGCGCTTGCTCAAGTTCCGAGCGCGAATCTCGCGCGCGCCGCGGCCCATGAGGCGTTAGGGCAAAAGTTGCTTGTTTCGCCGTGGGGCGCCGCCCACTGGCGCTTGCCGGCACAACACAGTGACGCTGACCGTCTCATTACGCGAAGTGCAAGAGCATTTTCGTTTGCTCCCGGCGGTGCTTCGGGCTTTGGCGAGGCGATAATCAAGCGACTGATCGCAAGCTGCACTTAAGCGTGTTTCTGATAAGCAGATGCAGTACGGTCCTGTTTTTTTGACCCGCAAAACTAACGACGCGACGCTGCAACCTCCCTGCCCGGCGGCGGTTTAGCTTCCGACAGGATCGGAGACCAGCATGGACATTTCCAACACGCCGCTCGTCGAGCGGATCGCGCGCGTTCTGGCGGGGCAGCGGCTTAGTTCCAATGCGGAAGGGTCGAACCCGTCGGCGGGCGAGGCGGTGGACGCCGCTTGGCGGGAGCATCTGGACGATGCGCGCGCGGTGTTGCGGACCTTGCGCGAGCCCGACGAGGAGATGGCGGCGGCGGGCGACGTCGCTGTGTGGGAGCGGATGGTGCGGGCGGCGATCGACGCCGATGGCG